>JALZJL010000136.1 GCA_030859785.1 Acidobacteriota bacterium | reverse complement strand
CCCGGCTCGACGTTGCTTCTTACTTCGGCTTGCAGCGTCAGTTGCGTGGCATCGTTAATAACCTTCGCTCTAACCTTGCCGTTGCGCTCCAAAAGTCCCATCACGGCAACCTTGCCTTTGCCGCCAGTACCTTGAATCCTTCTGTCACGCTTGTCCCTGTGCATGTTGCGCGCGAGACCGCCGATGTATGTTTCGTCGGCTTCTACTTGACCGCTCATCTGCTTCTCAAACGAACCCATCTGCATAGCCAAGCGGATACGATGAACCATGAACCAAGCGGTCTTTTGCGTGACACCGATAGCGCGGTGAACCTCATACGAACTGACACCGTTTTTGCAATTCGTAATCATCCAGATGGCCGTCAACCACTTATCCAAGCCAAGCGGCGAGTCCTCAAATATAGTTCCGATTTTGATAGTGAATTGGCGGCGAGAATGCGCGCTCTTGCATTGCCACTTGCGTTGCTTGGCAAGGAACGTCACATCATCACGCCCGCACGTTGGACAGATAACACCGTTCGGCCAACGTCGCGCCACAAGGTAGTTAAGGCAGTTGTCGGCATCAGCGAAATAGATGATTGCTTCTTGAAGTGTTTTCGGGTTCATCATGTAAGGGATGATACACGAATCCACTTGATTCGTCAAGTATATTATTGCCCTGAATTGGGTATCGGGGAGGATGGCGCGCTATCCGAACATGCACGTCGAGATAGGGGCGCTCATCAGTGAGTTGGGTAGACAACCACGCGCGGCGCGTAAGTTCTTCGACAAGTATCAAGACCGGATTCTGTTCGGAACCGACGCCGTGCCGCGCGGGTTCGAGACGCCGCAGCAAATCTTCGGCGACGAACTCTACGAAATCTATTACCGCTTCCTCGAAACGGAGGATGAATACTTCGACTACGCGCCCGCGCCGAAGCCGCCACAGGGGCGCTGGCGAATTTACGGACTCGGATTGCCGGAGACTATCTTGCGCAAAGTTTGCTGGGAGAATGCTGCGCGTCTGTTGGGGTTGGTCGCCTAATTTCAGTGATGCCTCGTCGTCCGGCCAGAAAAAAAATATGATAACTCTTGAAATTTGCCGGAAGCTGTATTATAAACCCCGGTTAGTTGAGTATCTAAACTAACGTGGGTCTGAAGTGAGGTATAGCAGGCCAACTGGCAAAGCAAAATCAGCCCATTATGGGCAGAAATCAAACTCCAGACAGGATGCGGCTGGGCAGTTTGTTACTACCGCCCACAAACTCCTAATTTTTTTCACTCAGCCGCATAAGTTCCTTTAGCCGTTCGTGAGCTGTTCTGCGGCAGTCTTCCCGATTCGATCAAAGGGGTGCGCAACTCGCACTTCGGGTCGCTTTCAAAGCCGGTCATATTCTTCGTCAAAGGAGTTTCTTTATGAAATCTAAGTGCAGCGTCCTGGACGCAATTTTTTTAGTTGCGTGCTTTATTTGCGGAACGTCGGCGACGCTCGCGCAGGGAACAGATTTGGGAACGATTCGCGGGACTGTGACCGATCCGCGCGGTGCAGTCCTCGCCGATGCCCCGGTGCAAGTGACTGACTCAGAGACCGGAACCTCCCGCGATTTGACAACTAATGAGGAAGGTCAGTACGAAGCTCCCGGCCTCAAGTCCGGTGATTACAGAATCACTGTCACCGCCAGAGGGTTCAAGACGCACATCGTCAACGTGTCTTTGAGTAGCGGTGAAAGCGTCCGAGCAGATGCTAACCTGGAAGTCGGGGAGGCAACAGCGACGGTGGAAATTACCGCCGAAGCCGGGATCATTCAGACCGAAGCGCCGACAATCTCCAGCACGATCACTAACCGGCAACTGGTCGAGTTGCCGCGCGACAGCCGGGACATTTATTCATTCCTCTACCTGAATCCCAACATCACTCAGGGGGCGACCGAAGACTCCTTCAAATTCATCGGTGCGCAAAGCTACGGGGCCAGCTTTTCGCTCGATGGTCAGCGTTCGAACGGTGGTATTTTCGGCGGTGCGACGACGAGCCAGCCATCGCTTGAAGCGATTGGCGAGTTGACGGTTCTATCCAATAACTTCACAGCGGAGTATGCCGGCATCGCCAACGTCCGTGTCCAGACGAAGCGCGGGACAAAGGATTTCCACGGGTCACTCTTCTACAACAACAGGAACTCCGCGCTTGCCGCGTGGACAATTCAAGACAAGAACAACCTTGCTAACTTCGTGCCGTCCTTCGCGCGCCCCGACTACCCCAAACCTTATTTCAACCTTAACGAAACCGGCGGCTCGCTGACCGGCCCCGTCCCTTTTCTCGGCAGAGACAAGACGTTTTTCACCGCCGCTTACGAGCGCCGCTGGAGTGTGAACCCGGTGTTATTCGCGCTGAGGGTCGGGGCCACCGGCGCCGGCGTGCCCGGCCAGCGCATTCTGAACGGCGATTTTTCAGAACTGACGAATGCGAACAAACCCGTCGTGCCGGACAGCGTTCTGCCTCTGCTCTCTGCCGGGGAGTTAACGAGTAACACCGTGCTGGTCGGAACAACGCGGCGCTTTGTCACCATCCCGCAGCGTTTGTTAAATCCGACGGTGGCGAAGCTGATCCAAAACTTTTACCCGTCTTCGAGTCTCGCCGCTCCCGTTAATTTGCGCGGCGCGTTGTCTGATTTCGCGCAGAACCTGACGGCGCGCGGCACGCGCGATTTGGTCACGGCGAGGATTGATCACGACTTTACGCAGAACGACAAGTTCTACGCAGTGTACAACTATCAGAACCAGCCGCGCACCTCGACGCAATTCGCGGGCGTAGGCTACCCCGCCTTCGGCCTGCTCGAAAACGAACAGGAGAATCACACGCTCGCGCTTTCATACGCGCACGTCTTTTCCAGCAACCTTGTCAACGAAGTGCGCGGCGGCTTCAATACCCAGAACTTATTCCGGCGGGCGCCGCGCACCCTCCGCGAATTTTTGTCTACCACCGGTTTCGGCGAAGCTGACATCAGCGCTTACGGCGCGGTGGTCGGGCCGACGGCGCTCGACACGCCGGGCCACACGTCCATCAGTATTCAGAACTACGCCCTCATCGGAAACGGCGGGCGGAGCGTCAACCGTACGCTCGACCAAAAGCTAGCCACGTTCGGAGACACGCTGACATGGATTGTCGGTCGCCACAGCATCAAGGGCGGCTTCGACGTGGTGCGTAATCGCGGCACGGACGGGTTCGTGGCGAACAGAGGTAACGCGCGCGGGCGCATCAACTACACCACTACCGGCGCCAACCCGACGG
>JALZJL010000120.1 GCA_030859785.1 Acidobacteriota bacterium | reverse complement strand
TAAGCAGATAGGCCAGAGCAAACGAGGCGAGCACCGGAACGATGGCGACGCGCCCGACGACGTACAGGAAATAGAGAATCATGACCGACATAACGACGGTCGGCACCCAGCGCAGCCACGCCAGTGGAGATTTCTCTTCAGGTAGTTTCGGAGTAAACCAACCAGTTTTCATTGCCATGTAGTTTTCATTGCCATGTCATCAAGGTGCGCTACACTCACGTGCCGGCGCGAAATCAGGGATGCTGAAATCATGACGACTGCAATCCTCGCCGCCAAACATTTTCAGAGTAAGCCGCCAAAAGGCACGAAGAAACTCTAAAAGGGTAGAGGCTGCTGGTATGGTTTTGTGCCTTGTGTACTTTTTCGTGGCTCATCTTCTTTTCACATCTGAACTGTTACGCACAGTCTTCGTCATTAACTGTGTGCCAGTACCGGACTGGAGATTTTTCTTTCAGTGGAGGTGTGTTATGCAGCGACCCATTAACTTTGCGTCGGCGATGGCCGTGTCATTTCTCATCGTCTCTTTTTGTGTACCGAACCATGCGTCCGTTGTCGCCAACCCCGCAACCACGCAGCGACGCTTCGCGGCGGAGACACTGCCGGAGCCTCGATTCGCCGACCCGGAGCGCGCACGCAAACTCGCGGCGGCATTCCCGGAAATCGAGCGCATGTTCATTGAACGAGTCGAGCGTCAGCATCTTCCCGGTGCCGTGATGGGCGTCATCATTGACGGCGAATTGGTTTGGGTGAAGACCGTCGGTATCAATGATATCAAGAGCCGCGCCCCCGTCACTCCGGACACCGTCTTCCGCATCGCTTCGATGACGAAGAGTTTCACGGCGATGGCGATCCTGAAACTGCGCGACGAAGGGAAATTGTCGCTCGACGACCCTGTGTCGCGTTACGTTCCGGCGCTGACCGATCTGCCGTACCCGACGAAAGATTCGCCGGTGCTGACGATCCGCCACCTGCTCACACACTCCGAAGGATTCCCGGAAGACAACCCGTGGGGCGACCGCCAACTGGCCCAGAGTGACGAGACGATGAGCGTCTGGATGCGTGCGGGCATCCCCTTTTCGAACGCACTGGGCGTGGCTTTCGAATATTCGAACTACGGGTTCGCAATCCTCGGGCAGATCGTCGCACGTGCTTCCGGCAGGCCATATGCCGACTACGTGCGCGACCAAATCCTTCTTCCCCTCGGCATGCGTGCGTCCACATTCGAGGCGTCGGATGTGCCGCGCGACCGGATCGCGCTCGGGCATCGCTGGGAGGATAACATCTGGAAGGACGAGCCGGCGCTCGCGCACGGCTCGTTCGGCGCGATGGGCGGTCTCTGGACAACAGCGCGTGATCTGGCGCGCTACGTTGCCTTCCTGATGTCAGCCTTCCCGTCGCGCGACGAAGCGGAGAGAGGCCCCGTGAAAAGAAGCAGCGCGCGCGAGATGCAGCAGGCGTCGCGCTCGCAGACGGCGTCTGCGTTGCGCAACGCCGTCGACGCTCCGCTTCAGTTAAGCGCCTCCGCTTACGGTTACGGCCTTGGGGTCTCGCAGGATTGCCGCTTCAGTCACGTCGTCGGACACGGCGGGGGCCTGCCCGGATACGGGTCACTGATGCGCTGGTGGCCAGAGCACGGCGTCGGCCTCATTGCGATGGGGAATGTCACGTACGTAGGATTCGGCGGATTGTTCAACGACACGGCTGCTGCGCTCTATCGCACCGGCGCGATGCAGCCACGGATCGTGCAGCCGTCACAGGCGCTCTTGTCCGCGCAGAAGGACGTTTCGCAGTTGATTGCGAAATGGAATCACACTCTCGCAACACGAATCGCAGCCGACAATCTTTTCATGGACGAATCGTCGGAGCGACGCGCCTCGCGCCTGCTAGAGTTAAGCACGAAGCACGGCGCCTGCCGCCCCGCCCTTGCCGGGATAGATGCAGAGAATGCACTGCGCGGCAGGTGGCGAATGACGTGTGAGCGCGGTTGGCTGGATGTCGGCATCACCCTCGCCCCGACGATGCCGCCGCGCGTGCAATTGCTGAGTGTTCAATCAACCCTTCCGCCGGACGAGGGGATGACCAAGACGATTGAATCGATCCTCCGACTGATGAGCGGGTGGGATGCGAAAACCGCCGCAGAGATTGCGGGAACAGGCTTTGATGTCGAGCAGATGCGCCGCCAGGTTGCCGCGTCCTCAGCGTGGGGATTATGCAAGTTGGGAGATGCCGTCGGCGGCGACGGAAAGGGCGACAGCGCGGTCAAGCTTTCCTGCGAGCGCGGAACACTCGTTGCCCGTCTCACGCTTGATCCAACAACTAACCGGCTGATGAGTCTTGATGTGGTGCCGACGCGCGATCAGCGATGCGTCCCATAAATGCGCGGGTAGTGCCGAAGAAGTGGGAGGCAACCTCCATCGGCGACCTTGACGGCTCTCTTTGTGTCCCTGGCGGTCACACTTCAACTTAACCGCCAAGAGCGCCAAGTCAAAGCCGCAAAGGTCGCCAAGAAAGGCATCGCCCCGGCGTCCGACCCCATCCAAAATAAACTCATCATCACAACGCAATGATATGGTGGTGTGTCTCCTTTGGACTCGAGTGATGGGGAATAAATGAACCTCTATTTGGGATTCAATCGAAAAGTGCGTGTTGTGAGATGGCGAAGAAGAGGAGGGTTGAGTTATCACGTTAGCTGTTCGTTCCATGATATGGCGGTACGGCGTCGCGGTCTTATCCGTCGTGTTGGCGTTGGCTATTACCAAGTCGGCGCAGACGTTGATGGAGCGGGCGATTTTTCTCTTGTTTATGAGCGCTGTGATTGTCAGTTCACGCTTCGGCGGAATGCGCGCCGCGCTGCTCGCCACTGTTCTTTCCGTTCTTTCTTGCATAATTATCCTGCTTCCATCGTTTCGCAATCCCAATGAAGTGGGTGGCGACGTGCTGGCGCTCGTTGTGTTCGTCGTCGTCGCCTTGTTCGTCAGTTTTTCCAATACGGCACGCCGCCGGGCGGAAAGTTTGCTGAGGCAAGCCGAGACGGATTACCGGCGCATCTTCGAGAATGCGATTACGGGGATTTATCA
>JALZJL010000117.1 GCA_030859785.1 Acidobacteriota bacterium | reverse complement strand
AACGCCCCGGCATCGTGAGCAATCTCTGCCGCTTGCCGGATCGGATTGACGGTGCCGATTTCGTTGTTCGCGAACATCAGCGAAACCAACAGCGTCTCATGCTTTCGCGCGCTTGCCGCCAGTTCACCGGGGTCGATGTTGCCAAGTCTGTCTACTTCTAAATAATGCACTTCAACGTCCGCCTTCGCTTCCATCTGTCGACACGCTCCGATGACCGCTTCGTGTTCGGTGAGAGAAGTAACAATCGACCTCTTTTCCGATCCGCTTACCTGAGCGAGGCCCTTAAGCGCGAGGTTGATGCTCTCCGTCGCGCCGCTGGTGAAGATGATTTCGCTTGGCTTGGCGTTGATTAGATTGGCGACGTGGTAACGAGCTTCATCCACAGCAGCAGCGGCATCCCAACCGAAAGAATGATCGCGGCTTGACGGATTGCCAAACAGCGTCGTGAAGTAAGGAGCCATTTTGGCGAGCACCCGTTCATCGACAGGCGTCGTGGCGTTATAGTCCAAGTAAATTGGAACGTTGTCAGGGCGGGAGTCATTACGAAGCAAGCTGTCCGGCATTTCAACGTGCCCTCGGTTTGTTACCGTTGGATTGTCAGCGGCATCTGCTAGTTTTCTTCAGGCGAGATATAAAAGGAGGTTGCGATTATCGCATTAGCCATGAGTGACATCAGACGGTCAAGTTATCTCTCTAAACGTAAAAAGAGAAATTTTCATACTTGGGAAGGGTGATGCCGCAATGTCATGTTTGAAAATCTTCTACTGCACCTCGAAAGAGTGTAGACGATACTTACCCCAACCAGCAGCATCAATCTTTTCTGCGCTCACAATCTCAAAATCAAAACCTCCGAGTATGGTTTGAAAACCGGCATTGGGTTCATGCGCCAGTTCTGGGTCTCGCCAGCCAAATTCACATTCATCGCAATGCAGATATAGCAGGTCATCCCTTTTGTCACGCTCAATCAAAAGCATGCCTTGGTGACATACCGGGCATTCCATGTACCAGTATGCGGTCATAATCTACCTCAGCTTGGAAAAGCGGTTACGAGCTGATTGGTGCCGGGAACCAGAAAAATAGTCACATTAGTGAGTATTGGGTGGTTAGCAGCAGCCCCGGGTTGTCCGCCCATCAAGCCGATGTCTCGACCCATCGGAACGGTAAGCACCCCCGTTGTGGGATCTGGGCTGATACCCAAGTCATGCGCCCTTTGCCAAGCCTCATGTGTTGCCGGAACACCATCCTCCATAAATACTCCATGGGGGACTGTTCTTGATGGGTTGTCTACTTCGTGTCTACGAATATGTTCCTCACGCGTCTCACCTTTCTTGACTATTGACATGTCAAGAGGCGGGCACGGGCCCGTCAAGCCATAGGGATCGATCCATCGTGTTGGGTTGCGTGCATAGGTGAAGACATTTAGGCCACCTGATATACCAATCGGATCCCGACTTACGTACCGCCCGGCGGCAGGATCATAGTAACGGAATCGATTGTAGTGCAAACCTGTTTCGTCATCGTACCACTGACCTTGGAACCGCACCGGACAATCAACCTCTGTAACGCTGCTTGCTCGCATCTCGCCAAACGTGGTGAACTGCGCCCGCCAAGCCACAGCTCCATCGCTGGTGACTAACTCGCGCGGCGCACCCGCCACATCATTGACGCAGAGGTACTGCGCTCTACCCTCTGTTTTAGCAATCGGCGCGAAGCCATAAGGATCAAATTCCCAGTTGATGACGTTAAGTTCTTCATCACCATTCGAGCTAATCTCATGAAGAACAACGTCGCCGTCCCATACAAACTCAACATGACGAGACGAACCGCGCTTCTCAACACGTCGGCCAAATGGATCGTATTTATACTTCCACTCAGAACCATTTGGTAACGTAACATTCGCGAGCTGGCCGTGGCTGTCCCAGGTGTAAATCGTTTCGCCTTCGATGCCGGTCTTGCGCGCAAGCTGGCCGAGGGCATTGTACTCATAAATCATGCCGTCTCGGTTGACGAGTTGATTGCCAGCTTGGTACTGCCAGCTTGATGACTCTGATCTATGATCCCCATTAACTTCGATCAGTGAATTATCACTTCGCTCAAGCGCTACGATGTTGTGGGTCGCATCATAGGTGAAGCGCTCAGTGAAGTTCTTCGGCAGTTGGGTGGTAGTGATGCGGCCAACAACATCGTAGGCGTAGCGGGTTGCTCCCCACCGGTCATCAAGCAGTTCCGTCAGGTTGCTGGCCGCATCGTAGCGGTAACGCCTGTGGATTGAGCTATTGCCGCCTACCGCAATGCGACCCGTTCGTAAGCCTCCTGCACTTGCTACCCACTGCTCGGCGCTTCGCCCTCGACTGTCAAAATTCTGGTTGATCTGGACGCCGCCCGTCACAAATCGGCTTGCTTCTTTTTGGCGAGGATCATACTCAAAGTGAATCGCATCATAAGAATTTGGGATGAGACGTGCGATCTGATTGTTAGGATTCCATTCAAAAGCTGTCTTGTGACCCAACGAACTACGGCGTCGGATGCGATTTCCCGTTGTGTCGTATTCGCTCGTAACCTCGTGCCCGCCCTGCCGTTCAACGACCAAACGCCCGACCGCGTCGTATTCGCGCTCTACCGGGCAGTCGCCATTGTCGGCTTTGATAAGCAATCCTCGAACATCATATTCATATGTCGTCCGTGATCCGTCCTGATGGGAGACGGCTGTTAGTGCTCCTGCCGCGTCGCGGGTAAATTCAACTCGATGGTTCGCCGCGTTCTTAACAACAACTATGTCACCATCTTGGTTGTATACATAGCGGCTCGGGCGTCCCGCAAAGTCAATCTCCTGAATCATGCGATTGTCGGCATCGTATTCGTAAGCGTGGTTTTCTCCGCGCTCGTTCGTGATTGAAAGTAACTGCCCAGGAATCGTGCTCCACTCGAGTTGGATGCGCCCGCCGTGCGGCCTGATTTCTTCAGTCAGCAATCCGCAGGCTGTATAACGCCAACGTGTGACGGCGCCGAGTTCATCCACATATTGAGTTAGCTGATCGTAAACGTTTCGCGCGAACCGGCGCGTGGCTCCGTCTGGCAAACGCAACTCATAGATTCGACCAAGCGCATCGACACGAATCTCTGTCCGATGGCCGAGGGGATCAACTACGCCGATCACGTGCCCTTCGGGGTCATGCTCGTAGCGGGTAGTGTGTCCTAGTGGGTTGCTGATGCTTTCGAGATTACCGAACTCGTCCCAGGCGAATCGACGTTTATGATTAGCGGAATCTTCGAATTCTACTAGATCGCCCTGGCTGTTGTAAGAATAAGATAAGGTGTTCCCCAGTGGATTGGTGACGGTGGCAACCCGCCCGGAGGAAGTGTACGAACGATGCCACTGATGGCCTGTCGGGTCGGTGATGCCGATGACTTGATGTTGCTCGTTGTACTCGTAAATCGTCGCCGCGCCAGTGGGCGATGTTTCTTTGACACGGTCGCCCCGATCATCATACTCATATGAGGTTGTTGCTCCACCTGGCTTTACCTTCTGGATGATGCGTCCATGTTCGTCGTAGATCGTCGAGGCCACATTTCCGAGCGGTGATATTTCACGTTCAACCTGGCCGTTCTCGTTCCACTGGTAAGTTGTGACATGGCCCAGGCTGTCCGTTACCTGTGTCAACTTAGCAACTTCAATGATCTCCAGCGTGTTGCGTCCGAAGTCGTCTAACCCTGTCGTCTCAATGCAACGTCCCTTCGCATCATAGCGGAACTGAAATACCATCCCACCGATGTTGACCTCGCGCGTCATTCGACCCGCCGTGTCATACTGATAACTACAGCGATTGCCGAGGGCGTCGACAAATTCGGCAAGCCGATTGTCGCTATCGTAATCGTAGCGTAAGACGAGGCGCTCTGGCTGTCGGGTCTGGCTGTCCCCACCAACCGATTCATTAATCAGCGTTGTCAGGTAGACTTCGACAACATGTCCCTCGCGGTTGTAGACCAACCGATACCCGCGTCCCTCCCGACGTTGCTTCAGTGCCATCACGCGACCGGCGTCACGTTCGATGTCGATGCCTTGACCTTCAATATCCTGCCGGCTCGCCAGATGCCACCATTCTCCGTCCTGGCCGACGGGGAAGATGTAGCGTGTGATGTCCTGGCTGTCAGGATTCCAGCGCGTGACGATGATCTTCGCTTGCTCCTGCCGAAGCTCATAGAACGCGCCCAAGTTGCGAACAGTTTCGCCGGACTCGACGATGCCATCGGGGTCGTCAAATTCAATCTCGGTCTCGCCGTCCTCTGCGATCATGTGGTATCCGTCTAAGTCGTGACGGACGCGCATCTCGAACGGTGAGGCCCACCCCTGGCCGAACATTCCGCTTGCTTGATCAACCAATGCGCTACTGTAGCGACGACCGAAAATCAACGGCATCCGTCCCGGCAAGACGTAATCCTCAAAGTCATGAAACAAAGTCCCCGTCGCCACGTCAACCGGGTGCCCGACCGCAACTTTGCCTGTGCCTTTAGACGCCATAAAATCTTCCTAAGAAATTTCCGCTGGCAGATGTCTCCAGCGGCAAACATCACAAATTCCTCTTAACGTGTTTCTGAGTGTACAGACCATACAGGCCTGTCGGTCTGCCTTATCAACCGCTTTTGCTATTGCCCTGCCCTCCACTCCGTCTGTTCCGCAGCCCTTTGACTAATTTCAGCAACCCCTTCGCAATGTTCATCCAGCTTGGCATAGGAAACCCACCGATGAGCACATTGGGCGAGCCAAGCGTGATCGCCCCCAGTGTTCCGGGTGGCACGCACGGGTCCTTGCCCATTGCGGCGCTGGCCGCCAACGCTACGGCATCGGCGGCCATTTGAGCGACCATCATCGCAGCGTTAATCCCTAAAGCAGCCGACATGGCCGAGTCGTCCGACTCGACGGCCTCAATGGCATCTCCGGCAATAGCCGCGCCCTGGGCGACCTTTCCAGCTACCGCGACGGCCTTCATCGCAACCTGCATCGCTGTTTTCGCGGCTGACACCGCGCCACGCGCGGCTGCCGCTTGTGGTGACGGGACCGGTTTGCAGTGGAAGGTGATGTCCAACATCCGGGCAGCGCGTGCCCCGCCAATGAACACCTTGGATGAACCGGTGAAAATTTCAAACATTGGCGGAAGCCCGCAACATGTCGGATTGAAACCCAGGTCACCACAGCGCGCGGCCGGCCTGTTGTTGATCAGAACCTGTACGCATGTGCCAAGCATCACCGGCCCGAACGGTATCATCGGCGTCGGCGGAATAGGTGGAGGGCCGCTCGGCGGATGCGCCACGTGAGCGTGGGGAATCCCCAGAGCAAGCGACCCCAGATGGGCAGCGGGAAAAGACGGCAGTGCTTGAGCGATTGAGTTGGTGGCCGTCGCAAACCCCTCGTTCAGCAAGTTGATGCCCTGCGAGGGGATGCCGATTACCGCGCCGATCCCGCCGGAGAGTTTATGCAGAGCATTCGTCGGGCGCTCGGTCAGTTGGGGGGCTGGTGCAGGAGGAAGACTCATACGGAGACCTCTTGATTTTCCAGCTCCCGCAGTTCTGCTTCTGTTGCGGTCAGCTTGTCGTGCATATGAAGTGATGGATAAACGCGGCGAAGATGTTCCAGATTTGTTTTAAGAAGGATAGGCAGCCCGATGTTGCGGCTCAACATCGCGGCGTCCTCCCAGCTTTTCATCGCGCGCACATAAGCTCCCTGTTTCTCCTGGCTCAGGCCGCGCCATTCGAGCGCCCAAGCTTTACTCTCCGGATCGAGCATGTATGCCGCCAGCTTATCCAAGCCGTCGTAGTACTGCTCGGCCTCGGCATACTGTTTAAGTTTGTACGCGACATCGCCCAGATTCTTTGTGAGCGTCGCCAGCACCACCGGCACCTGAGAGTCCACCGCCGGCGTGATGCCACATTCGTACCAATACTGCGCTTTGTCGAGGTTCGCACTTCGATGAAAAACGTCGCCCATCCCATTCATCACCAACGCCTGCATCATCGAGTTACCGGTGTGCTGATAATGACCAAGTAAAATATTGAACTTAGTGATGGCGTCGTTGACACGTTGGTGCGCATAGTCCAGACAGGCGACCGTGAACAGCGATTGCATGCGTTCCTCAATAGGAAGTTCTTCGTCATGGACATCCTCTTCGATGCTGGCCGCCATCGCATCGGGGCCGAGGTTCACCTGAGCCACTCGCACGCGCGGGGCATCAGCGAATCGGGGTGCCGGTTGTTGGGAGTTGGCCTCGTCTCGAAATATGATCCGCAGTCCCTGCATCCATGACTTGACACCTTTCCAGGGGACAAACGATGACACTAACTTTAGGTAGGCTTGCCGATCCTCGATTTCCTGAGGGAACATCGCCCAAACTAATCGATGTCCGCCTTTGCGCGGAACCAGCGAGCGGGCGAAACACATCGCTTCGCGGAGCCGGTCAGCGGGCGGTTGCGATGCGTTGAGAATTGCCGGCGGCAACGGCGGGAGCGGATTGAGACCCTCTTCGATGAGCGCTTCGCAGGCTATTCGGTATTCCTCTTTGAGACGGTCTACAGCAACCGAGACAAACGAGGCGGGCGAAACAAAAGTGTCAGAGAATAAGAGAAAAACGTCCTTGTCTGTTGCCAGTTCGATATCTCGCAGTGTCTTTAAGACAACCGGCACATCGTCGGTTGTACACGCCACGAGCATCAGCAAGTCATCGCGCTGCTCGATGAAATCTTCCATCTCCTGGTGGAGCCTTTCGAGAAGCTTACGCATCCTGTTTTTCCCTAGTTAATCTTAATTAGCGCTCCGCTGAGTTCATGCACACCGACGGCCGTGGTCGTGATTGCGGCTCCCGACGTAGTAACTTTTTGTGTGTTATACGTCACGTTTTGTGTCTTTACGCCCATCTTCACTTCATTAGTACCAATAATCTCGATGTTCACGCCGTGAATTTTGATCGTGCCATTCGACAGCATTTGCACCATGCTCTCGCCGGTCACGAGCTTAATTTCTTTAGCGGCGGTGAGATAGATATGCGCAGTGTCAGATTTAATCTCGATCTCCTTATTAACAGTGGTTTTTTGTACGTCGTCGTAATTTTCTGTCAAGGCTCCTTTGACATGATACTTCGCGGTGTTCGCGACGACGTCGTGATCGTACTTGCCCTCAGTGATTTTGATGGTCGTGTCTTTCTTGATCGTCTCGGTGTGGGTGCCATCGACTTGGATCG
Organism: Acidobacteriota bacterium; assembly: GCA_030859785.1. Lineage (GTDB taxonomy): Bacteria > Acidobacteriota > Blastocatellia > Pyrinomonadales > Pyrinomonadaceae > JACDEG01. Next base: position 2,979 of record JALZJL010000117.1, on the reverse strand, counting down.
TCCGATTGTTATGGACGGTTTGCGAATCATCATGTTCGACGGTAGTGCCCATGTCGTACTGGGCGTGAATGGTGATCTTCTCTTTGCCCTTCGTGTCATCCATTGACATCTCGTTGTAGCCGCCGCCGCCTTTCGTGCTGTTGGTCTTCAGGCCGCTGACGACTTTGCCAGCGGGGAGGCCATAGGGCGGCATACACTCGGCGTTGTAGACGCGACCGGTGATGATCGGGCGGTCGGGGTCGCCTTCGAGGAAGTCAACGATGACCTCTTGGCCGATGCGCGGGATTGAGACCGAACCCCAGCCCTTGCCCGCCCACGGGTGCGAGACGCGAATCCAGCATGAACTGTTCTCGTCGCGCTTGCCGACGCGGTCCCAGTGGAACTGCACCTTCACGCGCCCGTACTTGTCGGTGTAAATCTCTTCGCCCGGCGGGCCGACGACGATTGCGGTCTGCGACCCCTGCATCAGCGGTTTCGGCGTCACGCGCGCCGCGCGATAGACGACCGCGTGCGGGATGCACGTAAACAAATTGCTGTACGCGAACCCTTCTCCGCCGCCCTCACCACCGCCTCCACCGCCCGCCGCCCCGCCCGCGTAGTCGATGGGCTGGTGCGCGCTGTGTGTAATCGAGGTCAGCACGTAGGCACCATTCTGGTCGCGGCGGTCGTGCTCTTTCAGGTCAAAGCGGAAGCCGGAGACGAACGAGCGGCAGTCGCTGCCGCCGTTAATCATCTTGTGCGAGACCTCTTCCTCTTCCATCCGCAGCCTAACCCAGGCGTCACCCTCGGCGCGCTTTTCGTACTCGCCGGGGTAATCGAAAATCTCGTACTTGTCGTTGCCATTCTGGTTGACGCGGCCCTTGATGGTCGCGAGCAGGGCATTGCTCGGCGTCTCGAAATAATATTCCTTGATGGCGTACTTACCGGGGCGGACACGCTGCTCGACGCGCCAACTGTTGATGCTGTCTTCTTCGCTGCGACTCCCGCCGACGTATTCGTACTTAACGCGCGATTGTTCGGGGCAGGGCTTGTGCGCCGTCGGTGCGTCGGCGAGCACCAGCGTGTGCTTGCCGTTCTCGTGCTTGAAGAAGAAGAAGATGCCTTCCTGCTCCATCAGACGCATCACGAAATTGAGCGCCGTCTCGCGATACTGGACACAGTATTCCCACGGCTGATGATCGCCGCTGAGTTGCAACTCGAAGTCGCTGAAGCCGAAGCTGCGGAAGACCTGCTGGATGATGTCCGGCACCGACATGTTCTGAAAGATCAGGCAGTCGGCGGTGCATGACAGAAACCATAGCCACGGGACGACCTCCGCCTGGTAGCGTGCGAGGCGGTCTTCCGGCGGTAACTGTGTGAAGCGGCTGACGAAGCCGTTGAAGTAGCGCTGCTTATTCTGGTCGGCCAGCACCACGCTGAAGGTAACGTTCCGGCCGATGATCTCGTTGAAGTTGACGTTGGAACTTTCGGAGAGCAGGTCGAGTTGGAAGTTGAAGAGTTGCGAGATGCCCTCCTGCCCGGAGAAGGAACGCAACAGCAGCTTGTTCTCGCCGAGCGGCGTGTTGATGACGAGGAACCGATTCTCCTGCGTTAAAGTCTCCGGCATGATGTTTGTTACCTCTCACAAAGTGGCCCACGCGCGGCGGGCCTGTTAGCGACGGAACTGGCGCGCGATTCTTTCCGTTTCGCGCCGACTGACAATGCCCCATTGGTATGGACGGGGCAGCAGCGAATTATTGTCTTCCGCGGCGCGGCGCTGTGTGCGCTGCGCCGGCGCGCGGGGGCGGAGAAGGTGCCGTCCCACGGTCGGCCCGCACGCCGGGCGACGCCGGACTTGGTTGTGACTCGAACGCAACCAGTTGATGAAGCGGGTTAAAGTCGGTCGGCAGGTTGGCGAGTTGGTTGAATGTCTGGCCGCCGAATCCGAAACCCTCCAGCCGCATCAACGCGATGCTGTCCCGGTGACGGGGAAAGAAATTGTCGGCGTAACGGCGGTCGGGAATGATCATCCCGGCCACCTCGACCGACGGGAGCAGCGGCAGCGTGCTGTTCGTGGCGCGGTCGTAACCGTGGTCGCGCCGCAACGTCCTGCCGGATTCCGAAGAGTAAATGTTGGTGACGAGAACAGCGTAAAACTCTTCGATGTTATCGAAGCCGTCCGTCAGCGGGGTGTGGTCGAGATAGTTCGTCGGTGTCGTCCACGTCCGCGCCCGGCGTAAGGAGTGGACGAGTTCGTGGAATAGTGTCTCGTCAGGACTGATGCCCGGCCCGCCTGCGACCAGGTTTCCGTGCCGGTCAATCGCGGAGGCCGAGAATCTGACGGCCAACACGTTGCCGCGGCGAATCGCTTGTGATTCCGCCACGGTCTCGGTCGGGAGTATGAGAATCCGTTGCTCAGTCATGGCGTGGACGGCTCTCAGGATGACGCGGCCCGCTTCGTAACCGGCGATGCGTCGCAACAACCCCAAGACCCTCTGTTCGTAGGCGGTGTCCTCGCCGTGGCTCGTGTCCAACGTGACGAAGCTCGAATCGGCCCCATCGATCACGATGTTGCGCGGCTCAGCGTCGTTGATGCTGTATGAAGCTGACATCTATAATCTCTGTCCAAACAACGACGAACGGAACACGGCGAGTAAAACACGGGGACCAGACACCCTTCCGAATGCTTTCAACCCTCACCGGCAGTGTTTCATCAATTGATGTCGTAGCGAAAATTTCCATTGTCGCCGACGCCGACGTGGACGCGCGCGACTGGCTCGCCCGCCGCCATCCGCGACAGAAACTCACCGGACATCTCAGGCAACACCGTCCGCGTCAGGATGTGATCGACGTTACGCGCGCCGCTTTCGACCTCTTTGCAGCGGTTCGCAATCTCGTTCAGCACCGCGTCGTCGTATTCGAACTCCGCGCCGTGATTCTCTTTCAATCGTCGCCGGATGCGACCGAGTTGCAGCTTGATGATCTGGCGCATTACCTCGT
>JALZJL010000097.1 GCA_030859785.1 Acidobacteriota bacterium | reverse complement strand
CTTGAAAGCGTCATCGTATTTGCGCCGGGTCTTGGCAGCGGTCGTGGTGGTCGTGGTAGCTTTTTTCATCTTTGATTTGACGATTGTTGAAGAGAATTCCGTGTCCGTCAAACCGTGACCACCTCATCATTGGTATCTTTAAGTTTTTCCTCCTTTTCGCGAAGCTCAACAATCTGTCTATCAACCTTAACCTTCATACCGACTAGTTTTGTATATGTCCCTTGAAGGACTTTGGTGTTCTTACCAAGCTCGTGATTAGAAGTTTCAAGACCCTTCTGTGTTGTTTTGAGTTCCTCATAGCTCGTTCGGAGCGCCCCCTGAGTTCGGTTAAGTTCTTTAACTTTCGCGTCGAGTGAATTCTTCGCGGTAGTAAGGGTGGTGTTTGCTATCGCAAGCTCCTCAACCTTTGTGTCGAGGCTGCCCTTAATTTCCGTAAGCTCTGTATAGTTCTCACCGAGCTTACGCTCTGTTTTAGTAAGGTCTTTGTAGTTCTTATCGAGATCACGCTTAGCTACCTCAAGCACCTGATATTGCGTTGCCAGCTTTTCGTTCGCTTCTATAGCAACTCTTCGTTGTTGCCATGCATAGGCTCCGAGGCCTGTTGACACGATGAGGAATATAGCTGTAGCGGCTAGTCCCCAGCTCAATCTTCCGACACGCTGCTTGACCTGCGTTTCAGCTTTCGCTTTGGCTTCAAGCCCCGCCTGTTCCTCCACATACCGCGCGCGCCAGTCCAGAATGGCCGGGGCCAGCACGTCATGGAAAATCTCATAGCGCGTGCCGCCAAATTGTCCGAGCGGCGGGTTTACCGAGCGCAAGACGCGCGCGTCGGGCGACGCGAGCAGGTTTAAGACGGCTTCAACTTCTACGGGCGGCAGATTAGCAAATTCCTTTGAAGCGAGATCACTCGCCGTGTGCGCGACCTTCATGCCGCTGGGCGTCACAAGGAAGCGGAACACTCCGGCGGCAACTGCACGGGCGCGCTCAGGATCAATTGAAACGTCCCGCTTGGCGGCGATTTCGCCCAGTTGCTTCATCACCTCGTCGAGATGTGTGCGTACGATACGCTCCGCCCCGCCGAGTCCGTCCAGAGTTTTGAGTCGGAGGGTGTTTGAATCCGCCGCCCGCTCCGTCTTCCACAAGCGCTCCAACACCATTTGTAAGAACGCCGTTTCGATCCTCTTCTTCGGGTCAGCCTCGACGGATTTTTTGTCACCCTGTGCTGTCTGGCCGAGCGAGACCTTGCCCGTCTGTACCTGCCTGAGCAGTTCAGCGACTAATGCCGCTTCGGCCACTACATTCTTTTGAGCCGGGTGTCTCTCGTTGTATCTCTCTAGGGGACTGTTAATCGCATCTCTGGCAGCGTCTTCGTCCAGATGTTCTATGCGCAGCATATTGCCGAGCAGATTCGGGATACGTCCCTGGAAGCGGTCAAGCTTGCTCAGGCTATCTTCACGCATCGACAGTAAGAAATTGGCCCGCACGTCGCGGCGATTGACGGCGCGCGCAAACTCTATGTCGAAATGCTCCTTCGTCTGATTACCGTCCGCCTGCGGCGGCGCGTGATAAAGAAAGTATTCTTCAAACTGGTCCAAAATGAATTCAAAGAGGATTGCACCTTTCAGTTCGCGATTACATTGCGCGAGGAACTCGGCAAAGGGAAGCGCCGCGCTGACGTTTATATCTCTACCGACTTCAGCGCGAATTGCTTTCAACACTTCCTCTTTGAGCGCGGAGATAAATTCCGCGCTCTGCCAATCGCGAAAGAGGACGGCCACAGTTTCCGGCGTCTGTTGCAACCGGGGGAGCACGCCCGCCATCAGCACTGAGCTTTTGCCGACGCCGCTGGCCCCGTGCAGAATTGTTAACGGTGCGGCGTCAAGATTCGACTCAATGATCTCCTGTTCGCTCTCGCGACCGAAGAAGTAGACTTGATCTTTAACCGTGTACGGTTGGAGTCCCTTGTATGGATGTTCCGAATTTTGGTTGGTAGACATATTAGTTGCCAGCCTCCCTTGCGTCCAGACTATTGGCGAAAGCTGCTAGTTGCATGGCGAAGTCATTTATGTTCTGGTCGTAAATTCTAACCTTACGCGCATCCCACAATGCGGCCTCTAACATTGATGGTCGATACTGAATAGCCCACGACTGCAAGTTCGCATCTCTTGCCGCGCTAGGCTGTCTACCGGAATCCGGCGCTCCCCTACCAGCATCATCGGTGAGAGGTTGCGTTGTCTGTGAGGCTTGGTCGTCCATTGTTGGAAGGACAGTGCGTAGATTTCTCAAGACCACCCGCAGATTCCAGTCGTTCAATCCATAACCAAGAAAAAGAAAGCGGCGGCTACGGAAGTAGCGCACAAATTGCATTGGTATCGCGCCGTGTGCGGCCATCCGCGCGAGAAAATCGACATAGTCTTCTTCGGTAATCACGAAGCTGTCCATGTCGGGCTTTGAACGATCTATCGAGCCATGCATTTTGTAGATGACGTTTGTTTTCTCTAACTCGATGCGGAGACTGTTGGGAGGCACGGCAATCTCCTTATCATGTCCGGCTTTCCGCCACAGCACTGAGTCCGCCACATCTGCGCGATCAGTTGGGTAAATGACCAAATCATAGGGACGCCCTAACATCTGGAAAGCTTTCTCTGTCAAATCATCATAGTTAGTGGTCACAATCAGTAAAGGCGTTCCTCTCGTTTCCCTTTGCTCTTCCGTTTTTTCATACGGCGACTTCCCATCAACATAATAGAGAGCTTCTTGCGCCAGGTAAGTATGGATTTTTGTTGGGGCGAACTCGCGGACGAATATTTCTCGTAAATCCGCCCGCAGTGTGTCGCGTACACCGGAGACATCAACGTAATATGAAGCGACTTTCGCTAAATCCTCGATGTCGCGCTTATCTTCAGGGATTAAATTAGTTAACATCGCGAGATAGAAAGATAGCTCCTTACCACTCGGTAAAAACTCTGAACCAAGCTTCCATTCTTCATTCAGCGGGCGCGTGCCGAAGTTAACGCCCGCTCCTAAGAACGGAATCACTTGTTTTTTTCTTAGCTCTCTCACGATCAACGGATGCGGGGGATTAGTTGGGGCTGTCGACCTATTTCCTCTCCAAGGCCAGTAATTCCGTGCCGCTGACATGTCCCACGGCGGGAGCCTTTATCGAGACTCTTATTCAGCAGGCCTGCATCAACACCTTCTGCCCGATACCGAAGGTTTTGGACTCTGACGTCTTCAGTGTTTAGGGCTCAACACCTTTCCGTCATCTAGGGACTGAAGTTATTACTGCTCTTAACTGCTTCTTCTCCTTGTAGACGCCCTCTGACCGAGCTTTTTCTGTCGGGCGCGTGACTCTGTGTTTACAAACTTATTAATCTCGTTTACGTGAAGCGCCTTTTTCGGTGGGTTGAAAAGCTGCAAATATGGATTGCCATAGTGTTGATATGCCCCCCATGTCGTGACGCCATTCGGCATCGCGGCGACGGAGAGTCGCGCTTCGTGCATTGCGACGTGCATTAGTTTCGGCGCGGCGCGTTGGTAACGACCTGGCTGGCCCGCGACTGGTTCGAGGCCGATCAATCCGCCGTAGAGCGTGAGCGCAAACTGGCGCGCGGCACCGTCATCGACGGGCCAGGCGGTACAGACGAAATTAGCGACGCCGCGTTTGAAGAAGGCCTCGGCGAAGCTTGGCGCGAGATCGACGGAGCGTTCCTGCGAGCGGTCGGGCGTGATGCCGGACTCGCAGGCGTTGGAGAAGACGAACTTCGGGATACGGTCAATGCGACTCAGTTCGTTGGCCGCAAGTCGTTCCCTGTGGCTGAAAATCCAGCCGGAAGCGGACGGGTCTTCCGGGTCGTAGCTACAGTGTCCGGCGAAATGCAGCACGTCGTATGAGCGGAGCAGCAGTTCGCGCATCACGTTCTCGCGCGTCGCTTCGAGTGGCCCGAATAGCCGCGTCACCTGAATTCTATTGTCATCCGACGTGTCTTCGTACACGCTGTTGTAGCTTTCAAACAGGTCGGCGATTTCGACGCCTTCGGCCTGCGCTCCGGGCAACGGGTCGTCCGCCGCCGGGTCGGCGATGACCAGTGCTTGCAAAACGCGGCGCGGCGGCGGGGGCGGTTCCGGCGGCGGTGCAAACGTGGTACGAAGTTGCCGCGTCAGTCCGCGACTCGTGCCGAGAAAGCAGTCTGTGTAATCAGAATTTACCGCCCCGATTGAGCCAGAAGCGGAGAAGTTCGGCTGCGCAACCATCTCCCAGTGAACGCGCGCAGTCGTCGCGTCGAGCATCATCACCAGTGGCGCGTTGCTGTAGAGCTTCTGGCGCAAATCGTTTGGCATCAATAGCTGCTCTAAGACTTGCCCCCATTCGCGCTGCATCAAGGGACTTAACTCACCGGCGAGTTGGTTGTTGACGCTCATCACCAAGTTCGGATCGAGGGTGACCTCGCGCTCCGGGATGGAGGCGTCGTCGGTGATCGCGCCGAAGCGGTAAGTCTCTCTTTCCAGACTCAGCGTGACGCGCGTCGGGACGGCGGCGTTTGATTTGTCCTTGATTAGGCGCCGTCGCTCCCAGTCCGCACGATCCTTTTGTAGCTCGGCTTTTCTGAGCGCGTTCAGTTTTCTTTCGCTCCACGGTTGATAGATGATCTCAAGCTCAGTCCGACGGCGCTGCTCGTTGAGTATTGCGTCCTGTATTTCTCTGATTTTGCGCGGGTCGAGTTCGACGAACGTGACTCGGCGAATGCGCAGGCGTCGGTTCCGCTTGTCGTCTCTCGCGCTCGCAAGCGCGCGTTTGACGCCGCTCATCCAAGCCGCGACGGCGTCGCCGACCGACAAATTGCCGTTCCCCGAACCGATCAGCACAGTGGCGAGGTGAAGCTTATTCATCCGTCCGAGAGACCAGCAGAGTTCGCGGGCTAGCACCGTGAGTTCGGGCATCCCAAAGCGCCCCGGCACGTCCATCCCGGCGAGGGCGATCACGCGATCACGCGCTCCTCCTCTTTTGCCGTTCACCGCGCGTGGATCGGTGATGAAGAACGGCTGACCAAGCTCGCCGCGAATGATGCCGCGCTCGGTGTACTGCGTTAAAAGCCACTCTGCTTTCGGCAGCTTGTTATCGTTCCGTGTTCCGACGCCAGCCAATGCATGGCTGATGGCACAGTCGAGTGCCCCCTCAGCGTCCTGCGGGCGCACGCCGATGTAGTGGCCGACGGAGATTGCATCAATGACATTTCCTTGCGTACTTTTGATTGCCTGGTAATTGATGCTTTCGATTCCTCCGTAGACCAAGCCAATCTCGATGCGTACCGGTTCGACTTCAATCGGGGCTTCGTCTTCGCGCCCTCGCGCGCGCGCGCCGAGGAAGCCGCGCGTCAAATTCTCTTCCGCCTGACGCTCCTCCGGGCTGACGCGCTGGCCGGAATCAACTCGCCCCGGCGGCGATGCGCTTCTGGTCTCCATCCGACGCAGTGAGATTAGCAAGCGCGCTTCGTCCTCCCGTTGCGCTTTTTCCAATTGCTCGCGGGCGCTTTTCAATCGCGCCGCGCTTCCCAGCTCTGCGCCCCGGCTTATGGGGATTGCTTTCAGCAGGCTCCCGGTTGCGCCGGTTTCGAGAAGTGCATCGAGGGCGCCGAGGATTCTCGGGTTTTCGACCAGCGCCCCGTGCTCTTCCTCAATGTAGTAGGTGGGTACATTTCCCTTCTCATCGCTCCCAAGCAACCCAAGCTCGTGAGTCACGCGACCGTCGCCGTCGAGCGTCAATTCATAGCCGGCGGTCGAGTTAAGTTTTTTCCAATCTGCAACGCCGCTGAACGTCGGTTGGTTGTAGCCCGCGATGTAAATCATGCGGTCAGCGTCAACGCAATCACTCAACATTTCATGATGCCTTCGCGCGCAGTCCAAATGGCGCTGCGGCACATTTAAGTCACCGTAAGTTCCGGCGTCGTAGAGCGGCGCGATGTTTGGGATCACGAGCGGTGAGGGAAGCATCTGGTAGGAGCCGACGAAGGTGTTAAGAGTTTCGAGCAAGTCGCGGCGGTTGTGGCGAAGGTCAAGCAGCGCCAGCTTTCTGACAAGACCTTCGACGCCGGTGATAACCTGTGGGATCACGAACGACCCATGATTCGGCGTGCCGAGCATGACCAATCTTCCGCCTGATTTGCCGCCGCCTTGCTTGTCCCACATCGCCTTCCAACGACCGGGGTATTTCTTAATGAACGTGCGAGCGACCACTCCTCCCATCGAGTGTGCAACGATGTGGACGGGGGCTTTGTCGCCGAACCAGTCTCTAATCCGCGCGTCTAGTTCGACCGCGGCTAGTTCTAAGTCCTTACGCCAATCGAACCAGAAGGCATGCACATTCCACCGCCCGGATAATGAGAGCAGCAGTTCGCCGTAGTAGCGCTTCATAATGCCGCTCGCACGGACTTTAAAGTCTTTATGGTACTCGCTTTGCCCGTCCTCGCTCAGGCGGAGATGGCTGAGCGAGGACGGGCATAATGCGAACTGCATTGACCCATGTCAGGTCGCCGATTTCGCTGTTAAGTTTGCTGACTGTCAACTCGCTTCCCATGATGCCGTGAATAACCACGACATTCCCCTGCGGCATTTCCGCGGCCCGACGGACACTGCGCTTCAGCGCCAAACTGTGCATGCGCTGGTAGCGTCCGTCGCCGAGGTGCGCACGCAGTGCCTTTTCCTGATCAAGGGTCGGGTACGAGAGGATGCGCGCTAACTGATCGGCGCTGGCTGATTCCACCTGTGCGATAAAGGCTTGCTCATCAAACATCTGGTAGTTCCTCAGGGCAGCAATCGAAACAGTGATGTGACGTTTACGGTATGGCGGCTATG
>JALZJL010000079.1 GCA_030859785.1 Acidobacteriota bacterium | reverse complement strand
CTTTCTCAATCACTTTTCCATTGTGTTCGACGAGATACAGCAAAGTGTCAAAAGCTTTGGGCATCAGCGGCACAGATTCACCATCACCTTTTAGTAAAAGGCGTTTCGCGGCACAAAGGCGAAAATTACCGAACTCGTAAATGTGCGCTTGAGGCTCGTCCATATCGATTCTCACAAATTCTCAGCCGGATTCTAACGATTTTCAGAACCGTTTTCGGAGAGTATGCCACGCATCAGTCGAGCCTCTAAAGTTTTGGCTGAAAATAAATCAAATAAGAAAGAGGAAGAAGATGAAAAGAAACATGATGAAGATGGTCGGTGAAGCGGCGTTGATGATTTTGATGTTGGCAACGTTCGCGCAAGTTTGGGTGTCCGCGCAAGAGGACGCTAATAATGAAGACCAAAGCGAAGAACAAACACAGGAAGATTTGTCCGTGCGACGCAGGAACGCCGGAAAACTGGAAGGCACGTGGGACGTGCAGGTGACGGTGCGTAACTGTCAAACAGGGACAGCATTCGTAACTTTTCCAGCAATCGCAACATTTATGTTGGGCGGAACGGCAATCGTTTCGGAAACGAGTATTCCGTCGTCTTTGAAAACACCCGCGCACGGGGTCTGGTCTCATATCGGCGGAAATACATATCGTTTTAAGACGAAGGCTTTCAACTTTGAGGCAAGCGGTAATTTTATTGGTTGGACAATAATTAACCAGCAGGCACATCTAAATCGCAGAGCCGATGCATACGAGTCAGACGGATCGGCGGAAGTCTACGCTCCAAACGGCAATTTGGTTTTCACCGGCTGCTCGACGACAACCGCCACACGGTTTGAATGAAACCAGAAGGAAAGCGTGGATTTGGAAATCATCTTTCAAGTGCACGCTTTTCTTATTCAAAATTCATTCGCTTCATCAAAGCAACAAAACGCGGCTCGGAGCGCAGGTTGTTCCATTTCGGTTCGACTTTCAGAAAAACCATTTTCGGCTCTCGCTGTTCAAATCCGCGCTCCAGCCAGGCGAGCGTTTCGTCGCGCTCGTCCAAGCCGTTATAAGCTGACGCGATGTTGTAAGGCGAAACGTAACGCTCGGTTGATAATTTCAATAATTCTGCAAGCAGGCCTCTAGCTTCCGCTTGTTTGCCGGACTTCGCTAACGCGTAACTCTCGAACGCGATGGGGTGGGTGCTGACACCGGAAAGTTCTCTCGCCTTGCGTGCTTCGGCGATGGCTTCCGGGAACATCCCTTTCTCGATATAAGCACTTGAAGCGAACAAATGCGCGAGCCAGAAATTCGGGTCTAGTTCAAAAGTTTTCTGCAATCGGGCTAACGCCTCACGGGCGCGTCCGGCGTGCAGAAGAAATTGCCCTTCGAGTGCGTTAGTTCGCAAATTAAGCGGATCGAGTTCTCTGGCGCGTTTAATCTCGGTAAGTGCTTCCGCGTGATGTCCCGTGTTTGAAAGTAAATGCGCGTAAAACGTATGAGCGTCCGCGCTGTTCGGATTAAGCTCTAAGGCTCGTTGGTATTGATTTTCGGATTCTTTCCAATTCCAGTCGTACCAAAATACGATGAAACCGAGAATGGCATGAGCGTCGGCTAAACGGTCGTCAATTTCGATGGCTTTCTGCGCCGCCGCTTTCGCTTTGGGAAAAAGTTCGGTTGTAGGCATCTCGCCGGCGGTTGCAAGAGCGCGATATGCCTCCGCGAGTCCGACGTAGGCCACTGCATAAGAAGGGTCAATTTCAATCGCTTGTTGGAAATATGAAATGCCTGTTTGTATTTCCAGAGGCGTTAATCTGGCGGCGTGGAAACGTCCTTTCAAGTAAAGCCCGTAAGCCTCGACATTCACTGTGTAGCGTTTGGTCAGACGCACTTTCTCGTCGCTGCCCAACTGCAACGCCAAAGCCGCCGCCACCCGGTTTGAAATCGCGTCCTGCACGACAAAAATATCCGTAAATTCCTCGTCGAAAGTTCCTGTCCAGAGCGATGTTCCATCGGCCACCTTGACCAGTCGCACATTGACGCGGATTTTATCGCCCCAGCGTTGAACGCTGCCGTCCAGTACCGATTCGACATTGAGCGCGCGTCCGGCGGTCAGCGCATCCTGCTCCAATTTGCCAAACTTCCGAACCGAACTCAAAGGACGCACGACGATTTCCCGATTATTGCCGAGCCGTGAAATCAAAGTGTCCGCCATTCCGATCTCCAACGCTTCGTCCCGATTCTCCGCCACCAACGGCTTAAAGGGCAAAACGGCGACGGATTTAATCGGAGCATCGGCGGGCTTTGTATTTCCGCGCCAGAGATAAAATCCCAGCGAACCAAGCGCGACAATGCTCACAAAGGTTAAAGCGATCAGCCACGAGCGATCTGTTTTTTCGTCCTTTGTCCTTCTTTCTTCGCCCTTTGTTCTCTGTCTTTCACTCGTTTGAAATTTGTAATCTGAAATTTGAGATTCCGCAAAATTCAACCCGCCCGCTACCGCAGGCGGTTCTGTCTTGTTACCGTTCTGGCTTGGGACTTGGAGTTTTGAACCTAATACTTCCGTCTGCGCGTCCCCGTATCCTCGTGTCTGTGCGTCTTTCTCCTCTTCCGTAACTTCCCGGACTTCAGCAACAAATCTGTAACCGTGTCCGCGCACCGTTTCGATAAATTTCGCTTTGTCCGCTTTCTCGCCTAAAACCTTTCGCAAATACGAAATATTTTTATCCAAGTTGTTTTCTTCGACAATCGCGCCCGCCCAAACTTCCGCCAACAATTCGTCTTTGCCAACGAGATGATTGCCACGCTTGACCAGAGCGCAAAGCGTCTCGAAAGCCTTATCGGCAAGCGGTACACGTTCGCCCCGGCGCGACAAAAGGCGTTCAGTTACGTCCAGACGAAACTCGTCAAACTCATATAACTCTTTGTTCGACTGAGGCATAAAAAGTTTTCAGAAGAAAGCCAGAAAAGAATCAGGAAACTTTCAAGCAGACGGAAGGACGCAACAAAAGTATTAGCTTAAGGTCGAACACGCTTCGGACGGCGCTGCAACAGGTGGTTCAGTCAACTCTTTTCTGAATGCGCGCACTGTAATGCTGCCGCCGATACAAAGCAAGATTTTCAACCAATGTAAGGAGAAAAAATGAATCTAAGAAAACAAACATCAGTCATCGCGTTGGCGGTGGTTACGGCTGTGACCATGACATCTTCTATGGTTTCCGGTCAAAACATTCAAGATCAACAATCATCGGAGTCGTTAAGCCACCGCCAAAGAACCATCGAAGGCGTGTGGCGAACGATGGTTACGCCGCGAAACTGTCAAACGGGCGATCCGGTCGCGCCTCCTCTTCGGGGTCTGTTCACTTTTAACAAAGGCGGCACCATGTCGGAATATGGTATTGGTCCCGGTTCGAGTCCGGCTCTGCGTAGTCCCGGTCACGGAGTTTGGCGGCGCGAACACGGCTGGCAAGATTACTCGTTCGCCTTCACGTTCTACCGCTATGACGCGAGCGGCGTTTTCATCGGATCGCAGAAAGTTACGGCAACTTTGGAGCTCGAAGCGAGCGGCGATGAGTTTACATCGACCTCTGCAATCGAAGTTTTCGATGCCAACGGCAACCTCATCGGCACCGGCTGCGCCACCGCCGCCGGGACGCGGTTTGAATGAACACGAAACAATGCGGGTTCAACGCAATTATTTTTCGCGTCGAACCCGCTTTGATTTTTCTGATAATTTAATTCGGGCGCGGCGCAGTGTTGGCGCGAAATGTTTGAACTTAAAAGCCCACCTCCCAAATCACCTGCAACTCGAGCACAAAGCCTGCCAAGAGCGGTTCGCCCTCAACCCGCTCCGCGTCCTTGATCTCTTCGGTTGCGCCGTTCTCCCCGTAGACATAAACGCTTCGCGTCGTCGGGTCGAGCAGCCAGCCGAGTCGCGCACCGTTGTTCAGATACTCGCGCATCTTCCCGTGTATTTCACTGAGGCTATCGGAGGAGGAGCGCAGTTCAATCACAAAGTCGGGACAGAGCGGAAGAAACTTCGCGCGCTCTTCTTCCGTGAGACTCGCTAAGCGCGACTTGCTGACCCATGAAGCATCGGGCGAACGCTTCGCACCGTTCGGCAAAACGAACAGTGCCGACGAATCAAAACTAAAGCCCGTGCCATTTGCGTCTGTCCAGTTCGCGAGTTGTTGTGTGAGTTTGGCGTTGCGATTGCCAGTACGGGAAAAGGTCGGCGGAATGATGATTAAATCTCCGTCGGCGGTCATCTCGATGCGCAGGTCACGGTTGAGGCGGCAGAACTCCTCGAACTGCTCATCGTTCATCTCGAACAACGGGCGCATATGCACCAGCACCGATGCCCTCTCAATGTGTTCTAATACTTGAGCCATAAACACCTCTTCGGTTTCTTACTTTTACTGCGGCAACCCGACCCTCCGCCGCAACTCCTGAAAGCGCGGGTCGTCGCGCAAAGGGTCGAGGCGCGGGTCAACTTTAAGAGGGCGCGCGACGATTTTATTTAAGCGACTGACTCTAAACGTTGCTCATTCTGCACTATTATAGTCGGATTAGGATTAGGTTCGGGAGCGGGAAGGTTTTGTTCGCCAAGCAAGGCTAGATGTTCCTCCATTCCCCATTTAGCTTTGTACAAGCAATCTTCGATGGAATGTCCGACGCCGGTAAAGCCTTCAAGATCGGGCGAGTGGAAGCCGAAAAAGTTAGGGTCATCGGTCGCCTCGATGACGAGTGAATATTTCAGGTTAAGCATCGCGCATCAACTCCTTTCCTTAATGCCAGCGGCTTTCAAGAGGGCATGGCAAGTGCCGGTTGGAACTTCCTTCGAGCCATGATAGTCAACTCTGATTAATTTGTCGTGACCGGGCTTGCTGTAATAGCGAATCGAGCCTTTTTCTTTCAACAACCTGAAGCCACTCTTTTCCAGCACATGAATCAGTTGGCTGAATCTCATTCGCTCACCTCGTCGGCGCAAAACATCACTACACGCATCCCGCCCGCGCCAAGTTTGCAGAGGATGCGGTAGCGGGAGATTTTCATGTTGGCTGGCGATGACACTTTTATCTCATCTTCTCCCTGTGGAAGACCGACTCTCCGCAGCACATCCTGAAATTGCAGGTCGTCGCGCAAAGGGTCGAAACCCTGCTTGACTTTTAAGTATTGCAATTGCAATTCGTGTTCGGCAGATGCCTCTTCGAGTGACACAAATGCTTTCTCTCGCTTGCCCAGGCTCGTGTACAGAACTATAAACTCGCCCACCGAGACACAATGGATTGTAGTCGAGTTTAAACAGGACGATGGAATAATCTAAAACACACCGGAGGCGGGATCGGGCGCACTCTGATTCGCGCACACTCGCCGCATCACGCGCACACCCGCGCGCCAGTCTTCGTTGATATCGAAGCGGTACATCTCGATGTCCGTGGAGATGGCGTGAGCCAGCGTATCGAACGCGCGATGAAAGCGGAGTGTCGGCGCGACCAGATAAACGAGCGGCGGTTCATCTGCGATCACGGCGTCGCCGAACAGCTTAGTGCGGGCGATGCTTCCGGCCCGGCGGTGCGTCTCGACTCGTCGCCAATAGTCCGCGCCCTGGAGCGGAAGCGTGATGTCTTCCGTCGCTTTCAATTCAATCACCACCAGCCGTCCGTCACGCCTGAGCGCCAGCAGGTCAATCGGTCGCGCGCCGGACGATACGTCAGTTTGAGACGTGCGAAATTGCGCGTGCAGCGGCGAGATGATCAACCCGGGATCGAGCCGCGTGATGTCGCGGCGAAGCAGCGATTCGAGCCACGCTTCCGGCGCGTTCTTGTAGAGCGCATGACGCGCGTCCGTCGCGTCGGCGCGGCGGTGCTCAGACAGTTCATCGATCAGTTTCAACAGTTGCGGCCAACTCGAGGTGTCGAGCAGACGTCGTCGCCGCGCGCCGTCCACACCGAACCAAAGATGTTCCCCGTCCCCGACGCGGCGGACGCGCGCAAACGCCAATCCACGGAAGCGCAACGTCTCGCCGTGACTCGCGCGCACCACGTCAACCGCTTCGGGGTCGAGCGCGACGATTCTTTCCGCCAAGCCACTGCACTCCACACGCGCCGGGCGCTTGAAGCGTGCGGCGGTGTCGGTCCGCAGCAACCATCGGAGTTCAGGCGTCGACGCTGGGGCGAGATTTTCATGCGCCTCGTCAACCTCATACAGCGCGATGTCACGCCGCAATGCTTCGCGCAGTAACGCCAGTCGCTCGCCGACCGCGCCCGCCGTTTGGTGCGTCACAATCAACCACAGTGGTGTCGGGTGCGAATTAGTTTTCTTGTCGCAGATGCGAAACCACCAGAGCAGCGCCGACGCGAGGAAGGAGTCCACTTCATGTCGACGGAGATCGGCGACCGGCCCGGTGACGGTGACGCGCTGCCCGCCGCTTGCGCCGCGCGTCTGTAACACGATCCGCGCGTAGCGACCCGGCTCGCCGCGCCGCATGCCTGTGCTCAAACCCAGACGCTCGACCTGTGTGCCAGGCCCGGCCAATGCACAGGCGAGTTTCGATAAGCGTTCAGCGGCGGCGAGGCGCGCCGCCGTTAAAGCCATCAGCGCGGCGCTCGCCGACGCGCGCGGCACCAATTCGAGCGTCGCGCGTTCCGCGCCCATCCGCCGCGTCGCTTCGAGCACTAGCTTCTCGCCGCTCCACTCCCAACCCGTGACGCGCCAGAATAGCGTGCCCTGCTCGCTCCACGCTGAGAACAGCAACGATGCGTTCGATGTCGAGACTTCCCACTCACCTTTACGCAACGCGATTGGGGCAACGGCGCGATGCCCGCGCCGCACGTCATTGAGGACGCTACAGAACCACTCGCCGCGTGCGTTGAGCAAATTCGCGATGCGACGCCGAGCGTCCTCGGTGTCGTTTGGATTCGTCGGGTGCTCCATCATGTGAGAGGCATCAGCGGGCAATTACTTTTCTGTGAGGTGCATCGCGTCTCGAAGCCAAACTCGTGAGCGTTCGGCGGCGTATGCTACCATCAAATGGAGCAGTTTTGAGTTTTCAGTTTTGAGTTTTCAGCAAGACCTGAATCGTTTGGCGGTGGTTAAACTCAAATGACGATGGGTGAAATGAAATCTCAAAACTGAAAACTCTTTACCCTGGAAGGCGAAATGATGAAAAGCGTGTATCTCGTCGGAGCGGTGCGGACGCCGATTGGTCGCTTTGGCGGCGCGCTGGCCGGCATGACCGCGGCTGAACTGGGTGCGGTCGTCGCGGCGGAGAGCCTGAAGCGGGCGGGCGTCGACGCGGGTGAGATGCGCGAAGTGATCTGGGGTTCGGCACGGCAGGCGGGGAACGGACCGAACGTCGCGCGACAGATTTCGTATCGCGCGGGCGTGCCTGAAACCGTCCCGGCCTCGACCATCAACCAGGCGTGCGGGTCGGGCTTAAAAGCGATCATCCTTGCGGCGCAGGAGGTTATGCTCGGACGCGCCGAGGCGGTGCTCGCGGGTGGCGTCGAAAGCATGTCGCGCGTTCCGTATTATGCGGAGGGCGCGCGGTGGGGCATGCGGATGGGCAACACTGAACTGGTTGACGGCATGTACCGCGACGGCTTTCTTGACCCGCTCTCCGGTCTATTGATGGGCGCGACGGCGGAGAATCTCGCGCGACAATACGACATCTCTCGCGACGAGCAGGACGCTTACGCGCTCCGCACGCAGCAACGCGCGGCGGCGGCGATTGATGGCGGGCGTTTCGATGACGAGATCGTGTCAATCAAAATCAAAGGCCGGCGCGGCGAGACGACTCTCTTTAACCGCGACGAGCACCCACGCTCAGACACGTCGCTCGAATCCCTGCGCAAGCTGCCGCCGGTCTTCGCGATGGACGGCACCGTCACCGCCGGCAATTCATCCGGCATCACGGACGGTGCAGCGGCGTTGGTGGTGTTGAGCGAAGCGGCGCTGAAAAAGTCGAACGGCGCAGTCGAACCACAGGCGCGGATTGTTGATTATGAGTTCGCGGGCGTCGCGCCGGAAGTGATGGGCATCGGCGCGGTGCCGGCGGTGCGCGCGCTGTTGGAGCGGCAGAAGCTGCATCTTAATGACATCGACTTAATCGAGTTGAACGAAGCCTTCGCCGCACAGGTCATCGCGTGCGACCGCGAGTTGCACTTCGACGCCGAACGGCTCAATGTTAACGGCGGCGCGATTGCACTCGGCCACCCCATCGGCTGCACCGGCGTCCGCATCACCACCAC
>JALZJL010000035.1 GCA_030859785.1 Acidobacteriota bacterium | reverse complement strand
AACTCCCCCACCGAGAACCCCGGCATCCTCATCTACACTTTTGAAACGAACAGCTTCGAGCGAATCACTGACTTCGGCTCCAGACCCATCTGGCTGCACGACAGCCGCCGGCTGTTGTTTAGGGACGCAGGAAACACTTTCTCGTCAACAGCGAGACGAAAAAGACTCAAGAGATTTCGCTCGACTCACCGTACCCCATCATCGAATACGGGCTGACCGGTGACGACCGCACACTCTATTACACTCTCGCCACGACCGAAGCCGATATCTGGCTGCTCAACTTGGAGTAACCGGATATCGGTGGAGCATTAAGAACGGTTGCCACTCTATCGGGTGTGGAAATTTTCGCGGCACATCACAGCATCAACATGCCGCCGTTGATTTCGATGGTTTCGCCGCAGATGTGGCTGGCAGCTTCGGAGGCGAGAAAGACGATCACCCGGGCGACTTCTTCAGACGTGCCGACGCGACCCAGCGGAATCATCCCGACAAATGTTTTCATCGCTTCGGGTGTCGAAAATGTTTCGTGATACGGCGTGTCGATAACGCCGGGCGCGACGGCATTGACGCGTACACCGTAAGGCGCCAGTTCCTTGGCGAAGCCCTTGGTCATCGTAATCAGTCCGCCCTTCGCGGTCGAATAGTGAATCGAGCCGAGCGCGCCGCCGTTCCTGCCCGCGATGGACGAGACGTTGATGATCGCTCCCGTCCGGCGCTCCATCATCGAAGCCGCGACCGCCTGCGAAAGAAGAAATGCGCTCTTCAAGTTAAGGTTCATCACCTCGTCCCAACGCTCTTCGGTCAATTCTAAAATCCTGAGCCGTTCGACAAGGGAACCGGCGTTGTTGACGAGTATGTCAATCGGGCCAAGCTCTTCGACGGTGCTTGCGACGAGACGTTTAATGTCAGCGCTCCGGCGCACGTCGGCCTGGATGATATGCGCGCGACCGCGCGCGTCGGCGATGGTTTTGCGCACGTTTTCCGCGCCCGCTTCGTTGCGAAAATAATTGATCACGACCGAGGCGCCGTGCTCAGCGAGAAGCCGCGCGGTCACCTGTCCGATGCCGGAAGATGCGCCGGTGATCAGTGCGACTTTGCCTGTCAGATCGAGATAGTTGGACATGTTAGATTCCTTTGAGTTTAGTTAGGTTCGTGTCTGTGCCGGTGTTTGTGTGTCGAGTTGATCGTGTGCCGAAGCTGAATTTGATTTCTGTGCCGCGCAAAACTCCGAAGCCTGTGCGAGCATAGCTAACTCTTAGGCACAGACATGTTCAGCGCGCGCACAAGAAAACCCCAACGGTCGGCGGCCTCTTCGATAATCTTTGAAGTCGGCTTGCCCGCGCCGTGCCCGGCTTTAGTTTCAATGCGAATCAGCACCGGAGCCGGCCCACCTTGCGCAGCCTGCATCGCCGCCGCGAACTTGAAACTGTGCGCCGGTACGACTCGGTCATCATGGTCGGCGGTCGTAATCAGCGTCGGCGGGTAGGCTGTGCCCGGCTTCAAATTGTGAAGCGGCGAGTAGGCGTAGAGCGTCTTGAAATCTTCCGGGTTGTCTGACGAACCGTAGTCGGAAACCCAGCCCCAGCCGATGGTGAACTTGTGAAAGCGGAGCATGTCCATCACGCCGACCGCCGGCAAGGCCGCGCCGAATAACTCCGGTCGTTGCGTGATCGCCGCACCGACGAGCAGTCCGCCGTTACTGCCGCCGCCGATGGCGAGTTTCGGCGTTGACGTGTACTTATTCGCCATCAGCCATTCAACAGCGGCGATAAAGTCGTTGAAGACGTTTTGCTTTTTCTGCTTCGTCCCTGCCTGATGCCAGTCCTTGCCGTACTCGCCGCCGCCGCGCAGATTGGCGACCGCGTAGACGCCGCCCATCTCCATCCAGACCAAATTACCGACTGAGAAGGCGGGCGTCAGCGATACGTCAAAACCGCCGTAGCCGTAGAGATACGTCGGGTTACTGCCGTCGAACTTCAGGCCTTTCTTATGCGTGATGAACATCGGGACGCGCGTGCCGTCTCTGCTGGTGTAAAAGACCTGTTTCGTTTCGTAGTCCTGCGGGTTGAAATCAACTTTCGGTTGGCGAAAGGCGATACTTTTGCCGGACGCGATGTCGTAGCGGTAGATCGTCGCGGGAGTCGTGAAGCCGGTGAATGAGTAGAACGTCTCGCGGTCTCTGCGCTTGCCGTCGAAGCCAGCGACGGTGCCGATGCCGGGCAGCGCGACTTCGCGCACCGGATGACCGTCGAGGCGAAACGTCTTCACCTGCGCGCGTGCGTCCTTAAGATATGAAGTGATGAACATGTCGCCGACGACGTTCGCGCCTTCGAGTGTCTCCGCGGCTTCGGGCACGACGACTTTCCAGTTGCCGCGTTCAGGTTGGCGTGTGTCAATTGCGATGACCTTGCCGCGCGGTGCGTCGAGATCGGTTGTCAACCAAAAGACCGGCCCATCGTTATCAATGAATCTGTAAGCGGCGTCAAAGTC
>JALZJL010000436.1 GCA_030859785.1 Acidobacteriota bacterium | reverse complement strand
GTGATGCTGACGCCCTACAGGCAAGTTCTGATCATTTGACAATCGTGCCGATATCGCCTGCGGCGGTAACGCTTTAGACTGTCCATGCCAGAATGCCGAAGTGTCCAACTCAAACTGCCGAACACATAGTTGATGGTCGGTGCTAGGTCGCCGACCCTCAGCAACTCATCGAGCCGGGTCGTGTAGCGCGGGCTGCGTCGCTCGGCCTTCGTCTGCCACCGGCCTTCCGTCACCACCGCACCGTATCGCAGTGTGTGCCGTCCCCACCGCCCGTTGACCGCATCCATTGCCTGCGACACCCGGCGCCTCCGCTCCCAACTATCCTGATGGAACATGCGCATCGTCAGTGGTGAGGCCGGCACTAACGCATTGAGCATCACGCCGGCCCTTTTGTATTGAAAGCCTTCGCGGAACAATCTGTCGGTGGGGCCGAGCGCGCAGCGCAGCAACTCCTCGGTCGAGTCGGTCGGGTACAGCAGTTCATGCGTCGCTGAGTCCGCCCTCTGTGGTTCATCGGTGCGGAAGCGGTTGGTCTCGATGAACACCGTCACCACACTTGCTGCCAGCCGGTCGCGCCGCAGCTTCTCCGCCGCCCTGGTCATGAACATCGCGACGGCTTCCTTCAGTTCACCGAGCGTCTGCACCGACTCGCCGAAGCTGCGTGAACAGGTCACGCTCTTTCGCGGACGCGGCGCGGCTTCCAGGCTCAGACAACTCACCCCGTTGAGTTCGGTATGGAGCCTAGCACCGACCACCGTCAATCGCTGACGGACCCATCTCGCATCAAGGCGCGAGAACTGCAGCGCGTTCTCGATCCCGCGCGACTTCAACAGCTTGGTGTACTGCCGACCGATCCCCCAGACATCTCCGATCGGCGTGCGCTCAAGCGCCGCTTCACGGTACGCCGAACCCGTCAGGTCCAGCACCCCATTAGCTTTCTCCGACTTCTTCGCCAGGCGGTTGGCGATCTTGGCGAGCGTCTTCGTCTCTGCGATCCCGATGGAGACCGGGATGCCGGTGATGCGCCGCACCCGCTCTTTGATCTTGGAAGCTAACTCACCCGTCGGCTCATGACTGACACCGGCTAGATTCATGAAGGCCTCATCGATGGAATAGATTTCAACTTCCGGCGTGTATTCCTGCAGCGTCGTCATCACCCGGTTGGACATGTCGCCGTACAACGCATAGTTGCTGCTGAGGATGCGCACATCGTGTTGATCCACCACGTCCCGCACCTTGAAGAGCGGGGTGCCGATCGTGATGCCAAGCTGCTTGGACTCATTCGAGCGGGCAATCACGCAGCCGTCGTTGTTCGATAGCACCACGACCGGACGCCCATGCAACTTCGGGTTGAAGACGCGCTCGCACGACACATAGAAATTGTTGCAATCAATGAGGGCGATGGCCGGGGCCGGCACTCGTCCTGCGCCTCCCCACTCTAGTGCTGCTTGAGCGACCACATCACCCTCCCCCAAATCTCGAACTCCATCCCCTCCTTGATCTCAATCGGCGGATAGCACTCGTTCGCCGACAGCAAACACACCCGTCCATCATCACCAATGCATAATTGCTTGACGCACAACTCGTCGTTGATGCGCGCCACCACGACGTGCCCGTCCGAGGCTTCAGCCGCCCGGTCGACGATCAGGATGTCGCCGGCGTCGATCCCCGCGCCGGTCATCGAGTCGCCGGCGACGCGAATATAGAAGGTGGCAATCGGGTGCTTGATCAGGTCACGGTTGAGATCAATGCGGCCCTCGACATAATCCTCGGCGGGACTGGGGAAGCCGGCCTGGACGCACCACATGATGAGGGGGCGTGACATACGTGTCCGGAAACTGGGGCTGTAGATGGCGGCGACCGAGTCGTCCATACGATGGCTATCTCCCGTGGTGCTGCCGGGGCGTGATGAGCCGCACCAGCGTTGAGTGTTACCGACGCAACGCTGTATAACACACAAGACACATGATATGATAGGGTTTTGTGAGCGAAAGTTGGTGAAGTTTAGTGAAGGGAGGCGGAAGATGTGTGGACGCTTTACGCAGAGTTCATCATTTGCTGAGATTGCCGCCGCGCTGGGAGTGGCGCAGATAGTGACTGAGGAGAGTCGCCCGCGCTACAACATCGCGCCGACCCAGGACGTGGCGGCGGTGCGTGAGACATCAGGTGAGCGCGAGTTGCGGATGCTCCGGTGGGGATTAGTGCCGGCGTGGTCGAAGGACGTCGAGATCGGTAGTCGGTTAATCAACGCCCGCGCGGAAACCGTCACCGAGAAGCCGAGTTTCCGCGAAGCATTCAAGCGCCGGCGATGTCTGATTCCAAGTGAAGGTTTTTATGAATGGAAGCGCGAAGGCACGCGCAAGCAGCCTTACTACTTCCGGATGAAGGATAAGCGTCCATTTGCGTTCGCCGGGTTGTGGGAGCGGTGGGAAGGACATGGACAAAAGGTGATCGAGACATGCACAATCCTGACGACCGAGGCCAACGAGGTGCTGGCGCCGGTACATGACCGGATGCCGGTGATCATCGCCGCCGAGCATTACGAGTCATGGCTTGACCCTCACCTGAGTGCCACCGAGCGGTTGTTACCGTTGCTGCGACCGTACGGGGCGGCGGAGATGACATCGTTTGCGGTGAGCGTGGCGGTCAACAGTCCGCGAGCAGAAGGCGCCGGGTTGATTGCGCCTTTCGTCAACTCGCAATGAACGACCGCGAGCACCACCACCGAATGTCAAGCGACGCGCACGAAGAGGGTGAGGACCAAGCGACGGAGCATCAGCCGCGCCGCGGTGTTCTGCGCCTGGTTCCGACGCCGCCCTCACCGGTGAGGAGGATGCCAGATGACGAGGAGTTGCGCGCGTTGCTCCAGGAGTTTAAGCGGCGTGCGGGAAATAGGAAGACGCCTGGGGACGACCCTCCGCCGGCAGCATGAACGAAAGGAAATATCGATCAGTCGTGGATGATTTGTCACCACAGAAGTTCTTCATCGTCTCGGCGTGCGCGGTGCGTCTTCGTGGCACGGAAGTCGAAGTCGTGCATGGCAACGGCCGACTGATCATGACAACACGCGAGGAAGCCTACGAACTGGCGATGAGGCAAGCGATCGCCCGCTACCGGCCGGATGAAGGGTGGTCGCAGCACGATGTGGTAGTCAACGAACTGCTCGCCGATGACCTCCAGCTGGCACTTGAGGTACTTGGCATTGACAATCTACCACCCGTCTCCGCAGATGACTCCTCCGAGCGAGTGATGTGATCTGGCAGCGATCTGGTATGAGCATCACGGGGACACAGAGACACGCTGATCAACAACCATCACGTCCCGCAGCTTCAAACTGCATGCTTCAAGACGCCATGACCAAACCGAGCCAGAGTCCACTCCACCGTGATGCAGACGTGCGTCAGCGTGGCCGCAAGGTGGGCGAAGTCCACACGTCACTGGCAGCCTTCGCGGTTCGTGATGCTCTCTCGCATGAAGAGGAGAAGACAGAACTTGAGGGGTGGCCAGCGGCGGGATGGTGCGACATCAAGCGCCTTCCGGACAACCCGCAGACGAAGTTCCGGATCGAGGTGTTAGCTAGCCTCAAATTACCAGGGCGAGTCAAAGCGTCGTCGGCATTCGCGCGATGGGTCTCTTCCCCAAGGGTTCGCAATAACCCGGAGGTTCGGGCTTTCCGATTCCGCTACGAGGTCGCACTCTTCATGATGGAGTAACGCATGTCCGTCATCCGTATCACACCGGGCCCCGCCGGTTACGCGCTACGGCTGAACGTCACGGACACTGAGGTCTTCAAGGGCCTGGTCGGCGCGCTCAAGCGGCACGTGCCGTCCTTCGACTCCTTCGAGAAGTGCTGGCATGTGGAGTTCGCGGCGACGGCTGTTCTTGAAGAGTGGCTCAGGGTAGCCGAGCGGCGTTACAAGGTCGAGGTGGAGTGGGAAGGGCCGGACGGGGGGCGGGACCTGATCGCTTTCCGGGGCGGTGATCGCTTGGTGCGGATCCGGAGCAAGCCGACTTTGCGCGCGGGTCTGGTTACGCGAATTGCCGTCGTGCTACGGCTCTGGCCCCGTACAAATTATTCGCTTTTTCGTGAGGACGAAATCAAGCGAGTGACTTCATCCGGATTTAAGTGTTAAATAATTTTTCGATGGCGTTCGCCGATCAATGTCACTACCGTGTGAGCTAGTCCGAGGAGGATCAGGCCTTCGTCGGACTGGTAGATGAGTTTCTGTCACTTTCCGCGCACGGCGAGACGCTTGCGCTGGCGCTCGAAGAGATCGTCGCCGTGATGCAGATGGCGATTGAAGATTTGAAGGAGGCGGGCGCAGAGGTGCCTCTGCCTGATCTTCGAAAAGGCGAATTCGTGCTCGTGC
>JALZJL010000435.1 GCA_030859785.1 Acidobacteriota bacterium | reverse complement strand
GATGAGCCGAGCAGGGCTCGAACCTGCGACCCGCTGATTAAGAGTCAGCTGCTCTACCAACTGAGCTATCGGCCCACATGTTGAAAATCTAACGACCTACCCGCGGTGCTGTCAAGGCGAGAGACATGAGCGGCCTTCGAATCACAAAAGCGAGAACCGTTTTGCAGATACCCCGATGGCAATGAAGGTCACCTCTCCCTGGTCTGCGGTGCCATGATCGTTTATCCGCCGTGACTATCTTTCAGGCATCTGAAGCGGTTTGTCGACGGTCGGGCGTTTGGCGGCGTCGGACAACTCATGGGCCGTCACGAAGACGGTACGCGCGACCTTCTCCATCTTCTGATAGTCGATCTTGTCGGCGGTGTCCGAAGGCTGGTGATAATCCTCGTGGATGCCGTCGAAGTAGAAGATGATCGGGATGCCTTTGCGCGCATAGTTGTAATGATCGCTGCGGTAGAACAACCGCTCCGAGTCGTTCGGGTTGTCATAAAAATAGTTGAGCTTGAGATTCAGATATGACTGGTTGACGCGCTCGCTGAGCGAACCGAGTTCGGTGCTCATCAGCTTCGAGCCGATCACGAAAATCTCGTCGGGGCCGGTCAGGTTGCGATTCTTCGGATTGGCGTCGCCCTCTTTTTTGCTCCGGCCAATCATGTCGATGTTCAATTGTGCGACGATCTGATTGAGCGGCACCGTCGGGTAATCGGTGAAATACTCGGAACCCCACAAGCCTCTCTCTTCGGCTGCGTGCCAGACGAACAAGATCGAGCGTTTCGGTCGCGGGCCGCGCGCGAAGGCTTCGGCCAGCGACAAGACTGCGACCGTGCCGGAACCGTCATCATCCGCGCCGTTATAGATCGCGTCGCCATTGATTGGCCGTCCCGTCCCGACGTGGTCGTAGTGCGCGCCAATGGCGACATACTCTTTCTTCAACTCGCGGTCTTTGCCCTCCAGCACGGCGACCACGTTCTGCGTTGTCGCTGTCGTGTTGGCGACGCTCACTTTGAAGCTCAAACTCTTGGTCGCCACTAATTCGAATGCCGGGCCGGTCGTGCCTGCGACAGTATGGCGGCGGAGTTCGGCGCCAGTCTGTTGCTCGCCCGCGAATAACTGTTCAAGCATCGCCTCTGATGGCATGATCGTCGGCAGCGTGGACGGCGTGTCCCCCGCGTCACGATCCTGAAAGCGCGCGACGCCGAAGCGGTCTCGCTCCAACACGCGGCGGCGACCCGCCCACCACTGTGCAAGGTCTGAATAGCGTGGAATCATGATGACGCCCTTCGCGCCCCGCTTCTGCGCCGCGGACACGGGGCTTTCGGCGTCTTGAATAACCTTGCCGATCTCGTTGGCGGCGACATTTGGTGGCGCCGCGGCGGCAGAGATGATGACGATCTTATTGCGCACGTCGACACCCTGATAGGCATCAATATCCTTTGACTTGATGACCCAGCCGTGACCGATGTAGACGAGTTGGCCGCTTGCACTCCCCGGCGTCGGCGCGACGAGCAGATCATCGCCATACTTAAATATCTTGCCGTTCATCTCGGCGCTGGTCTGTGACGCGTCCACTTTGGTGCTGCGAAGTTCGATTCGCTGAAAGTAAGTGCCGTCGTCGCCAGCCGGCTTGAGCTTCGCCGTCTTGATGCGGTCGGCGATAAACTTCGCGGTCGCATCCAAACCCGGCGAGGGCGTCGCGCGCCCGGCCATCGCGTCCGATGAAATATAGTAGAGGTCTTCCTTCAACCGCGCCGCGGTGACGCGCTCCGCCGCTTCGCGCACCGCGGCGGTGATAACGGACGACGCGGAGGCTTTCGCCGCACTCGCCGCCGGGTAAGAAGCGACGGTTGAGAGCCGGGTCGTCTGGACGCGCGCGCCGATGGTTGCAGTCGGGAGCACAAGCGCCGCCGCCAGCACGAGACCGAGCCACGATAGTCTTTTCATGATTCCTCCGAAGTATCAAACATTACTACTACTACTACTGCTTCAGATTACTATGGAGCCGGTGTCAGGCGGAAGCAGGGTGACGCTCAAAAGCGGCTGGTCTTTGATGAGCCAACGCGGGAAGGTAGTTCGCCGCTTGAGATTGATATCGACATGACTCCATCAAATTGAATCAGTGGCGACCGACTCAATGACTGCGGCGCGCTCGCGTTCGATCATGAAGCGGAGCGCGAGAAGGACGGCGACATTGAGGAACAGTCCGAGGAGGGCGGAGAATTGCTCTTGATAAAAAGCGAAGACCTGCGTCAGAAAGATCGAGACCAGGATTGAGCGCTCGAACCATTTCAGCGCCGACAGACGCGACCGGCGCATCAGCACGACGCCGCACAGCACGCACGCCCCCGACAGCAGCGACGAAGCGATTTCCGCCCACGCGACAAACGAGAGATGCAGCATCCGCTCCGCGACGCTGCCGATGACGCGCACGCTCAGTATCTGTTCCCAACCCAGACCGATGAGAAAGACGATAATGAAAACGTACACCAGCTTAACGACCAACTGCGCGATGAAGAAGCCGATGACGAGAAACGGAAACCACCTCAGTCCGGCGACATAGTGGTAAAAGCCACGCACCTGTTGTTTGAGAAACATCAAGATGCCGGGGCGTGTCGGTGGCCGCACCGCGTCGAGCGCGACGAGCACGTCGTGCAGGGCCGATGCCAGCGGATGCGCCGCGTCGCTTCGCCGCAGAAAGAGAAGCGCGCGTTTTCGCTCTTCCGCGTCGAGGTCATGCAACACCGCCTGCTGCACCTCTTGCAACGCGTTCGCCAGGTACTCGGCGGGCGTGTACGTCCGGTTACGATGAATCGCCCGGATCGCAAGGAAGATCAGGATGAACGTGACGTAGATCATCGAGACGGCGGGCTGAAAGAAATAGTCGTGGGCACTGGTGACGAACTTGCCGACCTCATCGATGAACGTGCCGAAGCCGACGCCGCCGGCAACCGCCGCTATCTGCCGCGCCTCACGGCTGAGAAACGACAGCAGCACGATGATCGACGCGAGCATCAACACCCCACCCCACAGCATGTGCGCGATGTGCAACCCGCCGCCGCCGATTTGCGGATAGCCGGTGAGCCGCAGAAACAATCGGATGACCAGCACCGAGGCGACCGCCGCCAACAGAAAACTCTCCAAGTACGATCCCGCCTCGAAATTACGCACCAGTAATTGCCGCTCTTTCATCAAGACATGTTTATACTTGGTCCTAACTCTCCCATCAAACTGCGCTTGTAGCCAAGCACAAGGGGCGGATGGAAATTATCTGGACGAAAACGGGTAAGTTGGATATGCACGCGCGTGTGTTCGTCGAACGGGCGCCCGTGTCCGCTCCGTCAGTGGTGTTGGTGCATGGACTTGGCGTCTCTGGCCGTTACATGATCCCGACCGCTGAGGCGCTATCAACCGAGGCGCGCGTCTACGTGCCTGATTTGCCCGGCTTTGGTCGTAGCGCGAAGCCGGCGCGGGTGCTCGATGTCGAAGAGTTATCGAACAGTCTGGCCGCGTGGATGGATTCCGTCGGACTCGAACAATGTGTATTCGTCGCCAACTCGTTCGGCTGTCAGGTGGTCGTTGATTTGGCGGCGCGACGACCGGAGCGCGTGACATGCGCGGTGCTCGTCGCCCCGACCGTTGACCCACGCCGGCGCACCGCCACACGGCAGATGTTGCGCTTCCTGCTCAACATCCCGCGCGAGCGGCTTTCGCTGCTCCCCATCGCGTTCGCGGACTACCTGACCGCGGGCATCTATCGTGGCTGGCGCACGCTACGATACGCGCTCAGTGATCCGGTCGAAGAGAAACTGCCGCTGATAACAATGCCGATTTTGATTGTGCGTGGCGGACGCGACCCAATCGTGCCGCAAGACTGGGCGGAGGAAGCGGCGCGGCTGGTGCGTTCGACACGGTTGCACGTCATTCCGCACGCCGCGCACGCCGTCAATCACAATTCGCCCGAAGAACTCGCACGCGTCGTGTTGTCGTTCCTGCGGGAACAGCACGAACCCGATTCGATACTTCGATCAAGCGAAGTCGTGAGCCTGTGATGGTGTGTAAGTGGGTGGAAGAATTTTGTGGTACCCGCGGTAGGAGTCGAACCTACGGCCTCTTGCTCCGGAGGCAAGCGCTCTATCCACTGAGCTACGCGGGCACTAAGGCTTGGTGGACCGGAAGAAAATAACATGAGTGTCGCGGTGGATGCCAGCGCACGTTTCCCTAGTAACTGTTCAGAGTAGCCACAAAGAGGCACAAAGAAACATAAAAAGGGAGAAGCTGCTACTCTAACTTTGTGCCTCTTTGCGCTTTTTCGTGGCTCGACTTCTTTCCACAACTGAACTGTTACTTTCCCGTTCAACCCTCGAATGGAGCGAAATCACTCCGGCCGCGCACCGCATCCCGCGGCCACACTTTGGTGCGCGTGAACGGATCGAGCGCGGTCAGCAGTTCCGCCACGCTCGGCCAGCGCGCTTGCGGGTCGTAGACCAGTGCGCGCGTGATGACTTGCTGTAGCTTCGTCGGAAGGCGGCGACCGGCGCGGCGCGGCGTGAGTGGGTCTTCGACTAGCTGCGGGTAGCGTTCAGCGAGCGGCGCATGTAAGTCATAATAATTCTCGCTGGCGCGGAACGGGC
>JALZJL010000426.1 GCA_030859785.1 Acidobacteriota bacterium | reverse complement strand
GCGGACGGCGCAACCGGCGCGACCGTATGGACGAGCATCGCCGCCGTGTCGCGCAGTTCGCTCGACTCCGCCTGACACTCGGCGCATGTCGCGAGATGTGCGAGCAGCGTTCCCTCGGCATCCTCGTCGAGCGCCCCTAATGCCTCAAGCGCCAGTAACTCTTTGTACTCCTCATGGTTCATTAAATAATCTTAACTACCGGGCGTCCAACATATGCTGCAAAAGCTGACGGAGCTTGCTCAGACCTGAACGCGCGCGCGTCTTGATGGTTCCAAGCGGTTCGTCAAGTCGGGCCGCAATTTCCGATTGCGAAAGCCCTTCGAAGTAAGCGAGCAGCAGAGCGCGCCGTTGCTCTTCAGGGAGTTCCGCGAGTGCGCGGTGGATAGCTTCATTATGCTCTGATTGGATCGCGTCGTCGGCTGCGTCGCGGCGGGGCGACACCACCATCTCGCTCAAGGCGGTTTCAAGTGCGACGCGGTCGCGGGATTTCTGCGACCGCAGTCGATCAATAGCTCGGCTGCGGGTGATAGTGACGATCCATGTAAAAGGGCGCCCGCGAGCTTCATCAAAGTCCGAAGCTCGCTGCCAAATCTGGAGGAAGACTTCCTGTAACGTGTCCTCCGCTTCGGCGCGGTCCTTCAATATCCGTATCAACAGACCTAGCAGGATGGGACTGTGAAGATCGTAAAGGCGGGCAAAAGCTCGTTCATCTCCGCGCGCGATGGCACGGATGAGTTCGGCGTCAGAGTGTTGCGTATGCTCGGGTGCGGCGGTCAACGCAAATTCTCTCAGGGTAAATCCGTCGAGCAGTTTTCAGCTCAAACGAACGGTTTTCAGTTTTGAGTTTTCGGTTTCAGCTCAAAATTAAAAGAAAACAGAGAACTCAAAACTGTTTGGCTCTTGCCTTCCTATCTGGAAGAGGGGCTGCGTCGCACGTCAAAGACCCGCCGCCCCTCTGTTCTGATGAGTGCAATTAAGTAGAGATCAGGCGACCGTAATCTCTTCGGCGAGATACACGTCCTGAATCATATTCAGCAGCGCCGCGCCTTCTTTCATCGGGCGCTGAAAAGCTTTGCGACCGGAGATAAGTCCCATGCCGCCGCCGCGCTTGTTGATGACGGCGGTGCGCACCGCGTCCTGCAAATCGGTCGTGCCCTTCGACTCGCCGCCGGAGTTAATCAGCCCGGCGCGTCCCATGTAGCAGTTCGCCACCTGATAGCGCACCAAATCGATGGGATGCTCAGTCGTCAACTCTTCGTAAATCTTTTTGCTCGTCTTGCCATATGTGCTGTTGGCCGCGAGGTTAAGCGCAGTGAAGCCGCCGTTACGCTCAGGCAGTTTCTGCTTGATGACATCGGCCTGAATCGTCACGCCGAGGTGATTGGCCTGTCCCGTCAGGTCGGCGGCGGTGTGCATGTCGCCGGCCTCGGTCTTAAACTCGCCGTTGCGTAGATAGCACCACAGGATCGTCGCCATGCCGAGTTGATGCGCGTAGGCGAACGCCTCGCTGACTTCCGTGATTTGCCGCGTCGACTCGTCGGAGCCGAAATAGATGGTTGCGCCGACGGCGACCGCGCCCATGTCGTGCGCCTGCCCGATGGTGCCGAACATTACCTGGTCAAACTTGTTCGGATAGGTCAGCAACTCGTTGTGATTGATCTTGACGATGAATGGTATCCGGTGGGCGTAGCGGCGCGCGACCACGCCGAGCACGCCGAACGTCGAGGCGACCGCGTTGCAGCCGCCCTCAATCGCGAGCCGCACGATGTTTTCAGGATCGAAGTATTGTGGGTTGGGCGCGAACGACGAGCCGGCGGAATGCTCGATGCCCTGATCGACCGGCAGGATTGAGAGGTAACCGGTGCCCGCCAGCCGCCCGTGGCCGAAGAGCGTCTGGAGCGAACGCAGCACGCGCGGATTGCGATCCGAGGCCGTCCACACGCGGTCAACAAAGTCGGGGCCAGGTAGTTGCAGTTGATCTTTCGTGATTGTCCGAGAGGTGTAGTCGAGCAGCTTGCGGGCATCTGCGCCGAGCAGTTCTTCGATGCGGCTGAGCGAGGTTTCTTCAGTGCTTAAGTCCCTCGCGGTAATTTCGGTAGCCATAACCTTCCAGTCCTCCAAAAATAAAGTGTTTGCCGAGTGTATGTCGAGAAATCGTGTGGAAAAGGAACGAAAGTATAGCACGAAAGGAGAAGGTGGATTTAACGCGGGGCCAAAGTATCAAGGCGTACAGACCGTGCGTGCCATCAACCGGTAGTCTGTCGGCCTGCATTTTCGTTCTGGTTAACAGTTAGGTAACAAATCGAGGAGGACGGCTCATGGACGGCGATGGTTTAGATCGACTGACGATTCTATTAATCGAAGAAGACGACGATACGCGCTGCATCATGAAGCGCAACCTGCAACGCGAAGGGTATCGCGTGCTGTTGGCGGTCGACGAACAGGACGCGCTCGAACGGGTCGGCGACGGGCACGTTGGTGCGCACCTTCTTCTTGTCAACCTTGTCGGCAAGGCGCCCGAAGAGATGTTGACCTTCGGGCGCACCGTCCGCCGACACGGCCACTATGACGACTGGACGCCGCTCGTCGTGATAGCCGAGAAGTACGGGAAGGATGTCGAAGGCACGGACGTAAATGTCTGCGACAACGACTGGATCACGTACCTCGAAGAACCAAATCAATTGAACAATCTTCTCGCCCATCTCATCCACCGACATTAATAGGCATCTCGCAAAAATAAAAATCCGTTTGTTTAGAGGCGGGCTCCGCCCGCCGGTGCATGGTCAAACGTCACGGGCAGAGGCGGGCGGAGCCCGCCTCTAAACATGGTAATTGATTTTTGCAACGGGTCTTATGTAGCGATGTTCTAACTGTGGGCCGTCAGGCGAGCGCACTAAGCGCAGAGGTATGGTGTAAATGAAATGCGCCCTCATCCCCGCCAGTTGCGTGTAGCGTTCGAGAAACAACTCGCGCTGCGAAGATAAACCCTCGTCCAGCCCGGCGATGCGGCGAATCTTCTCAAGGTTATCAACGATCACCACGATGTCAGTGCAGCATTGCTGATCCCTTCCGGCTTTGACTTTCTTAACCGCCAAGCGCGCCTCGTCGAAGATAAGGTTAATCTCTTCGATCATCGTGGACATCTTTGGTTCCAAGATCGCGCGCACTTTGTGGCGGGCGGTCGGGTCTTTCTTCAACCTCTGAATCTTTGTCTTGGCGACACCGAGTGACAATTCGCCTTCGTTGATTTCCACATCGCTCAGAAAAAACTCTTTCACCTCGTCGAGTCGCTGGTGAAATAGCTGTCTTTTAGCTCGACACCTGCTTTCTCGCGCAGCGTGTCGGCCAACTCGGTAACGATGGCGAGCAGAATGTCGGTCGGCGTGGTGTCGTAATCATCAAGGTAGTCGCTGGCATCAACGAATACCGGGAAGTAACAGGAGTGGGGCGGCTCGGCGTGGGTCAACATGCGTTTAAGTTGTAACAACTCTGACGACTTGCCGCAGCCGATATGCCCGGAGAAAAGGAAGTAGACGTAATTGTCGGCGAGGGTGAGGCGACGCTGAAATTCCTTGGCGAGCGCGCTGCTGCCCCGCGCTTCAGCACAGTCGTAGTAGTAATCGGCAGGCGCCGGCAAGTACGGGTCACAGGCGTTGTAGATTCTTTTCAACACGTCTGTCATTTTTCTACCTCGCAATGAGCCATCGGAGAGCACAATCTTACCATGCACAAAGGTAGCTCAGCAGTTGTTTCAATCGCGCCGAAATGTAGACTGACGAAACGCCTCGCGCAGACGGAGCGGGACGCTGCCGACCGGGACGATGTAGCGA
>JALZJL010000231.1 GCA_030859785.1 Acidobacteriota bacterium | reverse complement strand
GGGGTGGTGGCTCAATCGCAGGAGAGAAAGAGTAGCCGCAGATAAACGCGGATCAACGCCGATCAGACAAATCAAAGGTTTTAATCCGCGTCTCTCTGCGTTCATCTCCGGCTCATCATCTCTTGATTGGCCCACTACCCACGCATGATCTAGGGTAGTGGGTGAATTAGGTGGGATGGTCAGTACCGCCTGCGGTAGCGGGTGGGTGGTGACGGGGGAAAACCCGCCCGCTACCGCAGGCGGTACTGTCTCAGTTGACCCGGCTATCTGTCGGCACTTATCCACTACCGATCTAGTACGACTTCGATTTTGTGGCACGTGAAACATTATGGAAGCCAAACTTAATGAAAATTGGAGACCTCATTGAGTCAATCTAGATTTTTAGAAATTTGTTGAGAGTGAACGGCGCGCTTGAAACATTATGGCTAAGATAATTGCAGTGACGAATCAAAAAGGTGGGGTCGGCAAAACCACCACAGCCATTAACCTAGCCGCCGCTCTGGATATGCTTGGAAGTCGAGTGCTACTTGTGGATACTGATCCACAAGCAAATGCCACTTCTGGAGTTGGGATACAACGGGGAAGCTTTCGCCGAAGCTTATACCATGTGCTCGTATTAGAAGAGGAAATCCGCAACGTTATCTTAAACGCGAACCCGCCTACCCTGAAGATCGTCCCTTCTGAAAAGAATCTGATCGGTGCAGAGGTTGAATTAATAGAAATTGAAAAAAGAGAATACAAATTACAGGAAGCGTTGCAGCCGATTGCGAATGATTATGATTTTATCGTGATTGACTGTCCACCGGCGCTCGGTTTACTAACTTTAAATGCTTTGACAGCCGCTAATTCCCTGCTGGTTCCAATCCAATGTGAGTATTATGCGCTGGAAGGTGTCACGGAACTTTTTGATACTCTTGCGCGGATCAGAAGATCATTGAATCCCGGATTAACAATCGAAGGATTACTGCTCACTATGTTTGATGAGCGGACGAATTTGTCAGCGGCAGTTGCCTCAGATCTACGAGACTTTTACGGGCATCAAGTGCTGGAGAGTGTCATTCCAAGAAACGTTCGTTTGGCAGAAGCGCCGAGTCATGGGAAGCCAATCGTTTTGTACGATGTTCGATCAAGGGGTGCTGAAAGCTATCTTCAGTTAGCAAAGGAGATAATAGCAAATGACAAGAAAAGCTCTCGGTCGGGGGTTGAGCGCTCTGTTATCGGAAACAGCAGTCACAGCGAATGATGACATGCTGGAAATTGATATAAATCTGATTGACCCAAACAGCTTTCAACCACGCACACGATTCGATGAGGCTCGTTTAGAGGAACTAGCTCAATCCATCCGTTCAAACGGCATCATCCAACCTCTCGTCGTCAGGCGGATGGGGGCGGGTAGGTATCAACTAATTGCCGGGGAACGCAGGTGGAGGGCCGCCCAACGTGCCGATTTGCTGCGCGTTCCGGTCGTTATACGGGATGTGCCGGACGACAAGATTCTAGAATTAGCTTTAATTGAAAACATACAACGTCAAGAACTCAACGCCATTGAAGAAGCGTTGGCCTACAAGAGGCTGATCGAAACCCTCAATCTCACTCAGGAAATGGTTGCTCAGCGGGTTGGCAGAGACCGAACATTTATCACTAACTACTTACGGCTCTTACGTTTACCGGAAGATGTGCAGCGTCTTTTGGAGGAAGAAAAGCTCTCAATGGGACATGCTCGCGCATTACTGGGCGTCGATGATGTTGAAACGCAGAGAGAGCTTGCCAAAAACATCATCAAGCAGAAACTGTCGGTTCGGGAAACGGAGCGGGCGATTAAGCGAATCATCAATGGTGGGAATATATTAACGCCAATTCAGATAGCTCCTAAACGAGAAGACCCCAATCTACGCTCCGCTGAGACGAAGTTGCGGCGTCGTTTGGGAACTCAAGTTCGTCTATTGCCCAGTCAGACAGGTACAGGTGGGAAAATAGAAATCGAATACTACAGTGAAACAGACCTCCACCGTTTATACCAAATCATCACCGGGGGGCTGAATGATCTGGTTGTCAGCAATACGTGATTCTCAGTGAACAGGTATCACCCATTTACAAAGCTTTCGGCGACGCTTAAAGTTGAGAAATAACGGTTCAAAGCCGCCTTGACGGTTTGTGAATCCGGGTGCTAGACTCGCAATCTTTTATTCGCGCAAGGGTTTTGTTGATATGTAGTTCGGGTTCATACGCATCTTCGGGTGCGATTTCAAACCATCATGACTGTCCTAGCCATCGCCGAAAATTCCATTCAACTGATACCGGACGGCACTGTTTTCATTCATATCGGTATTATTTTGGTGATGGTGTTTTTGCTGAACAGGACGTTGTTCAAGCCCATCAACCGGGTGCTTGAAGAACGTGAGCGGCGCACTGTCGGACAAACCGGCAAGGCCCAGGAAATCTTACACAGTGTCGAAGAAGGGCTGA
Source organism: Acidobacteriota bacterium (assembly GCA_030859785.1). GTDB lineage: Bacteria > Acidobacteriota > Blastocatellia > Pyrinomonadales > Pyrinomonadaceae > JACDEG01. The sequence continues at coordinate 25,715 of JALZJL010000231.1, read as the reverse complement.
CGCGGTACGAACGTACTTTGCGCGAAGCGCGTGCGGATGGATATCGTCTGCTTGAGCGCGAACGGGCCGAGGCGATGCTCAATCGACAGAACAAAGTTGAAGGTGTGCGCAGTGATGCTTCAAAATCGATTGAGGATCAGAAAAGAGCACTGCGCGGGCAGACAGAAGATGCGCGCGAGTTGATTGAACAGGATGCTCGCCGGATCGCCGCGACTGTGAGCGCACAAATTTTGGGTCGGAAGTTGAATGACACATCCGCGGTTCAGTAAGCATTCCGTAAATCTCCACATGCCGTCATTTCTTATTACTACACTAACTGTCATGCTGGCGCCGGACTCGGGTGGCGACGCATCGATCAACTATCTGCCGTCGATTGAGACAGTAGCAAAGCTCGTTAATCTTTTTATCTTTGTCGGGTTAATGGCTTACATTCTCCGTCGTCCGATAGGCGACGCGCTTCGCTCGCGTCGCGAAGGTATCCGACAAGAACTAATGCGTGCGCAGGAAGAGCGCAACGCCGCGCTTGCCAAACTTGAAGAAGTGAACGCGCGATTGGAACGCCTTGATGCAGAGGTTGTGGCGGTGCGTGAGCACGCTCAGAAGGAAGCCATTGAGGAACGCCTTCGCATCGAACGCGCGACAGATGAAGACATGCGAAAGCTTCGCGAGCAGGCCCAGCGTGAAATTGAAACGGCGGGGAAGGTCGCACGACAGGAACTGCGTCGTTACGCCGCCGAGCAAAGCGTGCGTTTGGCCGAAGCGATGATCCGCCGTGAGATGCGCCCGGAAGATGACGCGCGTTTGGTGAACGATTATGTTAGTGACTTGGGGGTAATGAATCGTTGAGCATTCAGACAATGACCCGTCGCTATGCCTCGGCATTGGCTGATGTGGTGACGAAGAATGGGGAGGCGCGCGAAGTACAGACGGAGTTAACTGCATGGGGCGAGATGATGCTGGGGAACCCCCAACTTTTGGAAGTGCTGCGTAACCCGACCATTCCCTTCGAGCAGAAACGGCGCGTCATCAAATCCCTCATCGAGCGCGCGCGGGTCCGTCCGACGACGGCTAACTTTTTGCAAGTCCTCTTACAGAACCAGCGCCTCGCCGACTTAACTGAAATCAATAAAAACTTTGCTCAGGAACTCGACCGGCGCGCGGGCACGGTGTCAGCGCAGGTGACGACGGCGCGCCCCATTTCACCGTCCGAGCAGCAGGCTTTGCACACCAAACTGGCTGAGTTGACGCGGAGTAATGTGCGTCTTCAATTCGCTGTCGACGAAGAGTTGATCGGGGGAGTTGTGACGCGCGTCGGGTCGACTGTTTACGACGGGTCTGTACGCAACCAGTTGGAACAGGTCAAGACCCGGATGGCGGGCGAACAGCATTGACGAGAGATTGATTTTGGTTGCCGGCTAAATAAGCAGCGGTAATTAAGACACACCGGAGCAAATGATAAAAGGTAATAACTATGGAACCTATTAGAGCCAACGAAATCAGCGATATCATTCGCCAGCAGATTGAAAACTTTGAGACGGGCGTGACGATTACCGAGGTCGGGACGGTGCTCAAGGTCGGCGACGGAATCGCCGAAGTGCATGGCCTGGAAAAGGTGATGGCCGGCGAACTGCTGGAGTTTCCGCACGATGTTCGCGGACTGGCCCTGAATCTTGAAGAGGATAAAGTCGGCACGGTGCTGTTCGGAGATTTCCAAACCATCAAGGAAGGCGACACAGTAAAACGCACCAAGCGAATTATGGAGTTGCCGGTTGGCGACGCGATGATTGGTCGTGTCGTGAACGCGCTCGGCTTACCGCTTGATGGTCACGGCCCAATCATCACCGATAACTTCAATCCACTCGAACGCATCGCGCCCGGAGTGGTCGACCGCCAGCCGGTGAAAGAGCCTCTACAGACGGGGTTGAAGGCCATCGACGCGATGGTGCCGATTGGCCGCGGACAGCGCGAGTTGATTATCGGCGACCGTCAGACGGGTAAGACCGCGGTCGCGCTTGACGCGATTCTCAATCAAAAGGGCGGAGACGTAATTTGCATCTACGTCGCCATCGGGCAGAAGGCTTCGACGGTGGCGCAGGTCATCAAGACGTTGCAGGACAATGACGCGATGAGTTACTCCATCGTCGTCAACGCTTCGGCTTCCGACCCAGCGGCGATGCAATACCTGGCACCGTATGCGGGGGCCGCGATTGGAGAGTATTTCCGCGACACCGGGCGTCACGTGCTGACGATTTACGACGACTTATCGAAGCACGCGGCGGCGTACCGCGAAATCTCGCTGTTGCTGCGCCGCCCGCCGGGGCGCGAGGCGTATCCGGGCGATGTGTTCTACCTTCACTCGCGCCTGCTGGAGCGCGCCGCGAAATTGTCGGACCTAAAAGGCGGAGGTTCGCTGACTTCGCTGCCGGTGATTGAGACGCAGGCGGGCGACATCTCGGCGTACATTCCGACGAATGTGATTTCGATTACGGACGGGCAAATTTTTCTCGAAGCCGACCTTTTCAACAGCGGCAACCGCCCGGCGATCAACGTCGGAAACAGCGTCTCGCGCGTTGGCGGCGCGGCACAGATCAAGGCAATGAAACAGGTCGCCGGGACGCTGCGCCTCGACCTGGCGCAGTTCCGCGAGTTGCAGGCGTTTTCGCAGTTCGGCTCCGACCTCGATAAAGCGACACAGGCGCAACTCGCGCGCGGCCAGCGTCTGACGGAAGTGCTCAAACAGCCGCAGTACCAACCGATGGCCGTCGAAAAACAGGTGCTGATAATCTGGGCGGCGACGAACGGGCACATTGATGATTTACCGCTTGAACAAGTGCGGCGCTTCGAGACAGAATTTCTGCGCTTCGTTGAAAACTCCCATCCGGGATTGCTGCAAGATTTGCGGGAAAAGAAATCTTTTACCGACGAAATTAAAAACGACCTGGTGCAGATCGTCAAAGATTTCAAGCAGAACTGGAACGAAACACCATCTCCAATCGAGACGGCGTCGTTACCTCCCGCCAGCGGCAGCAACGGTACGTCCGGCGCGCCAGCCGAACCCGTCGCGGTTACCGCCGGAGTGTAAACACCAAAGATCGGATAGTAGGGCAGGCGAATTGTTTCGCCACCCGCGTAACCTCTGACTTCTCAGTTTATGGCTAACCTTTTAGATATTCGCCGCCGAATCAAATCGGTTAAGAACACGCAGCAGATTACGAAGGCGATGAAGATGGTTTCGGCGGCGAAGCTGAAGCGTGCGCAGGATCGCGTCGTGTCGGCGCGTCCGTTCGCCAACAAGATGATGGACGTACTCACCGAACTGGCGGCGCACGCCGATGAAAACTTTCATCACCCGCTGCTTGACCGGCGCGGTGACGAACGTTACTTGATTGTGCTGCTGACGGCGGACAAAGGTCTCGCCGGCGCGTTCAACGCCAACCTGACCAAAGCGGCGCAGGCTTTCATCCGCGAACACTCCGCGAAGAGTATTGAGATGCTGGCGGTCGGGCGCAAAGGGCGCGACTTCTTTCGCCGCCGTGACATAAAGATTGCCGGAGAGTACATCGGCCTCACCGGGAAGGGGCGCGTCGATTACGCCGAAGCCGTCGAGGTCGCGCGCGACATCACACGACGCTTCGTCGAAGACCCTGAGATTGACAGAGTGTTTCTCATCTACAACGAGTTCCGCTCGGTCTTGCAGCAACGCGTCGTCACACAGCAACTGCTACCCGTCGCGCGCGCCGAAGCGGAAAGTGGTGAGACAGTCGCCGCAGCCGCCGACCCGACCCGACCCGTGATTTTCACCGAGTACATTTACGAACAGCCGCCGGACGAAATCTTCAGTCAGTTGCTGCCGCGCTTAATCGAGACGCAGGTCTACCGCGCGCTGCTCGAATCGGTGGCCTCCGAGCAGGGTGCGCGAATGACGGCAATGGATTCGGCGTCGAAGAATGCGGGCGATTTAATCGGCGCGTTGACGCTCAACATGAACCGCATCCGGCAGGCCGGCATCACGCGCGAGATTATCGAGATCGTTTCCGGCGCGGCGGCGGCGGGTTAAGCGGTCGCGCCGAAATGAATTTTTGTATGAAGAGGGAAGCTGTGTGATCGGCTTCCTTCTTTTAGTTTACGAGCCGTTACGCAGGGACGACGATGGCTACACGAAGCGTGGACAACCGTGCCGAAATCGCAAATCAGAATCGCGGCGGATTGTTGTGGCGTCGTCGGATATGGCGTTATGTGCCTGTGCTGCTGTGGCTTGGTTTCATCTCTTATGCTTCGAGCGGCAACCTCTCGGCGTCGAACACTTCGCGCATCGTTCGGCCCCTCGTGCTGTTGGTGTATCCGGGAATCGGCGAAGCGAGTTTGCTGTTCGTACATTTCGTCGTGCGGAAGACGGCGCACTTTGCTGAGTACGCCGTTCTCGCGCTGCTTGCCGCGCGCGCGTTTGCTTCGTCATCCCAATTTGTCTTGCGGCGTTGGTGGTGGGCGGCCTCACTTCTTTTGGTTGTGTGCTGCGCGTTGCTTGACGAGTACCACCAATCCCTCACAACGACGCGCACCGGGACCATCTACGACAGTCTGATCGACATCGCGGGGGGCGTGTTCGCGCTTGCCATCCTCAGCGTCTGGTCAAAATTCTCTCACCGATGAGAACGCTGAGGACGCCGAGCAGGCACATACAGTTATTCATCTGAAAGGTGGTGCTGTGTGACATCTCCGCGCGATCTCGCGTCCGCGCGCGGTTGAATGCAGGTGAAGTTACTCTGAATTCAATCCTTAAAACCTCAGCGAAAATACCTCCACAGATTCTTCAACGCGAAATTCAATACTGTCGAAACAAGGCCCGCACAAAACTCGATTATTGAAAAGTAAAACTGATCGATGAGTGCTTGGCTGCCGCACGCCGGACGATGTTATGCTTGACGTCGCTAACACAAATCATCCGCAGGGCAGTCATCGGCTATCGTGGAAATCGAATTTTGTATGCTGAAAAATTTTAAGCATCCGCGTCGGGTGTGTATCACGGGGGTTGGCTGCGTGACGCCAATAGGGGTCGGGCGCAAAGCTTTTTGGAATGCGCTGCAACGCGGCACCAGCGGCGTCGGGCGGATCGAGAGTTTTGATGTCGCTGACTCGCCGGTGCAGATCGCGGCTGAAGTGCGCGGGTTCGATTGGGAGGCGCAACTCAGCATCAAGGACCGCCGCCACGTCGCGCGCACCGTCCCGCTGGCGATAGCGGCGGCGCGTGAGGCGATGACTGACGCCGGGATTCAATCATCCGACCTGACGCTCGAAGAACGTCGCGCGTTCGGCGTGCTGCTCGGAACGGGCGGCGGCGGCCTCGCATTCGCCGAGCAGCACTATGCATATTGGTATCTCGGCCCGCGTCATAAAGCGAGCGTCTACATCATTCCTTCATCGACGCACGGCGGTCTCTCATCTGAATTATCGATGGTCTTCGGGTTGCGCGGTTTGTCGCACGTCGTGTCGACGGGATGTACCAGTTCGACCGACGCCATTGCCTACGCCGCCGAACACATCGCGCTCGGTCGTTGCGACGCGATGTTAACCGGAGGCGTCGACGCGCCGCTTGCGCCGGGTATCCTCGCCGGCTTTAACCTGATGACGGTTCTCACCAATAAGTGGAACGACGAGCCGGCGCGCGCGTCGCGGCCTTTCTCGCGCGACCGTTCCGGCATCGTGCTTGGAGAGGGCGCCTGGATTTACGTGCTCGAAGAGTATGAGCGGGCGCGGCGGCGTGGGGCCGACATCTACGCCGAGATCACCGGCTATGGCGCGACCTGCGACGCATACCACCGCGTGCGACTCGAAGACACGGGCGAGGAACCGGCTCGCGCGATGCGCATCGCGTTGGACGATGCCGGACGCGAACCACGCGACATCGATTACGTTAACCTGCACGGCACGTCGACACAGCTTAACGACCGCATCGAGACGCAGGCGCTGAAGTTGGCACTCGGCGGCGAAGCGAAAAAGATTCCAATGTCTGCCACCAAGTCGCAGATCGGTCACCCACAGGGCGCGAGCGGCGCCGCCGGAATCAGTGCCGCGTTATGCGCGATGCACACTAATGTCATCCCGCCGACCATCAACCTCGACGAGCGCGACCCGGACTGCGATCTGGATTACGTGCCCAACGAATCACGCGAAGCGAACGTCCGCGTCGCCCTCTGCAACTGCATCGGCTTCGGCTCGAAGAACAGCGTGCTGATCATCGAAAAGCCAAACTGAATACTGGAGTGCTGAGTGCTGAGTAGTTCATAACGGCAGCCACGTAACATGAGTGAGTAATAAGGCCATGCTTTTGCTCAGTACTCATCACTTATCACTCAGTACTCATCACCAAGTAATATGTTTAAGCGTTTCCAACAGCGTAGCCGTGAGCTTGAGCATCTTGATAAGGGTGACTACACGGCTGAAGAGTATGAAGGTTGTCTGGTCGAGTTGCGGCGCATCAACCAGTGGCTTGGTGACGCAAGCGCGTTGCGTCGTTCGCTGCTGTCACAAATCGCGCGCGATGGGGCGACGGAGTTTTCGGTGCTCGATGTCGGTGCTGGGTCGGGCGAGTTGCTGAGAGTCGTCGCCGGGTGGTCGCGGGTGACAGCGGGCGTCCACGCGGCGAACCTCGTCGGTCTCGAATTGAACACACGATCAGCCGAGAGCATCCTTCAGGAGTCGCGCGACTTTACTGAGATCACTGCGGTGCGGGGCAACGCGCTGCGCCTGCCGTTTGCCGATAATGCATTCGATTATGTTTTGTGCTCGCTGTTCACGCATCACTTCCGCGATGAAAACGTGGTCGATGTGTTGATTGAAATGGCCCGCGTCGCGCGGCGGCGCATCTTCGTCATCGACCTTCACCGGCATCCATTGGCTTACTATTTTTACATCACTGCGGGGCGGCTTTTCCTGCGCAACCGTCTGATTCGTGAAGACGGCGCGCTGTCGATATTGCGCAGCTTTGTGCCGGACGAACTGCATACGCTGGCGCGTCGGGCGCGATTACGGGGAATCGAAGTCGAGCGGCGATTTCCGTTCCGTCTGGTGTTGAGCGGTGGTCGCGGGGAGGTTGAAGTGTGACGAACATCAATGCTTCGGACGATAACTTTTACGACGCGATTATTGTCGGCGGTGGCCCGGCTGGGGCGAGCACGGCGATTCATTTGGCGGCGCATGGGTGGCGCGTGTTGCTCGCCGAGCAGAAGAAGTTTCCGCGACCGAAGCTGTGCGGCGAGTTCATTTCGCCGGAATGCGTGGCGCACTTCGCGCGTCTCGGCGTCGTCGAGCAGATGCTCGCGGCAGGCGGGGTCGAAGTGGCTGAGACTGTCTTCTACACGCGCGGCGGACAAAGCGTCAACGTGCCGAGCGCGTGGCTTGGCGGAACACACCGTCGAGTCGCGCTCGGCCTCAGTCGCGCGACAATGGATGAGCGGTTGCTCAGTCGCGCGCGCGATGTGGGCGTTATCGTGTTGGAAGAGTCGCCATGCTGCGGGTTAACCATTGAGCAGGGAATCGTGCGTGGCGTGCGCCTGAAAATTGCTGGCGCGGAGCGCGTGTGCCACGCCCGTGTCACGGTTGACGCGACGGGACGGTCGCGCGCGCTGGCTCGTCGCATCGACACTCGCGCCGCATCGGACGGAGAACGGCGCGAGCATCGAACGACGCGGGCGCGCTCATCGCTGGTCGCTTTCAAAACTCACCTCGAGAATACGCGCGGCGATCAAGGGGCGTGCGAAATCTATTTCTATCGTGGCGGCTACGGCGGCTTAAGCGAGGTCGAAGGGGGCCGCAGCAATTTGTGCTTCATCGCGGCGGCGCGCGACGTGCGGGCGTGCGGCGGCGACGCCGCGCGGGTGATGCGCGAAGTGGTCATGTCGAACAAACGCGCGACGCGGACGCTCGGCGAAGCACGCGTGTGCGCCGAGTGGTTGTGCGTTGCGCTTGAAACATTTGGACGCGGCGAGGCGGTTCCGCAAGAAGGGCTGCTGGCCGTTGGCGACGCCGCATCATTCATCGACCCATTCACCGGTAGCGGCATGCTGATGGCTTTGGAGAGCGGCGAGTTGGCGGCTGAGGTGATCGCGGGGCATCTACTGTCGGCCCGCCGGTCAATGGATTCTACGTCGCTCGCCGATGAGTACCGCGCGCGTTACGAAGAGCGGTTCGGCGCGCGTCTGCGTGTCTGCGCGTGGCTGCGGCGCGCCGCATTCGCGCCACCGGTGCTGTCCGGGGCGGCGGCCTCGCTTCTGAACGCGAGCGCGGGCATACGGCGGGTGCTGGCGCGTGCTACACGGCGGGGCGGCGACGCTTTGGCCCGGCAGCGGACTTAAGCCTCGGACGAAGCATTGCTTAAACGAAGCATTGGACAAACATTCCGAGGCCCGCTAATGGCGACGAAACCGCGCCCGCCTTCCTCACAGCGCGCTTGCTACGGGCGTGTGTTTTGCGGTACAAATGCGGCGCATTACTGATGATTGCCTGCGGCGTTCACCCCAGAGACGCCTGACCTCTTCAATCGTTCGCGCGCGACTTCCTAACTTACGAGCGCAACGTAGAAAATGCCAATCAGTAATTACCGAACCCTGCCACTGGCGGCGGATGTATCACTCGGCTCTTTCGCTTCACACCCCCGGTGAAACGGTTAACTCTTTAATTACAAATCCGAGGAGAATAACAATGCCTGCGTTATCACCACGGTGGTTCTTAACCGTTTGTCGTCTTGCACTCGTCTGTGCCGTCACCCTGATTCTCGCGGTCAACGCATTTGCCCAGGCGCAATCCAACGCCGCCGACCTGCGCGGCTATGTGCGCGATCCGCAGAGCGCGGTCATCACCGGGGCGACCGTCACGGTGCGTAACCCGTCGACGGGCGTGACGCGGAGCACGACGACAAATGATGAAGGCTATTATCAGATCACCAACCTGCCACCGGGTGAGTATGAAGTGTCAGTTGAGGCGAAGGATTTTTCCCGCGCCATCGTCCCCGACGTGACGCTCACGGTCGGGCAGCAGGCTGACCTCGACATCCCGCTCCAGGTGGGCGGCATCGGCGAGACTGTCACCGTCACCAATCTTGACACTGAACTGGTCGAGACTTCTCGCACCGCCGTCTCCAACACGATTGACCAACAGCGCATCGAGAATCTGCCGATCAACGAACGCAGCTATTTGAATTTCGCACTGACCACCTCGACCGTGACGCGCGACAATGGCCGACCCATCGGCCCGGCACCAACCTCCGGCTTGAATTTCGGCGGGCAGCGCGGGCGCTCCAATCTCGTGCAGGTTGACGGCGCGGACAACACCGACAACTCCGTCAACGCCGCGCGCTCGACCGTCTCGCAAGAAGCGGTGCAGGAGTTCCAAGTCGTCACTAACTCTTACGCCGCCGAGTTTGGTAGGACTTCCGGTGGCGTCGTCAACGTCGTCACCAAAGGCGGCACGAACGACATCCGCGGCAACGTCTTCGGCTTCATCCGCCACAAGAGTATTCAGGCGCGCAACCCGTTCGCGCCGATCATCGACAACGACCCAGACAAGAAGCCGCCGTTCACCCGCGCGCAATACGGCGCGACGATAGGTGGCCCGCTCGCCAAAGACCGCACGTTTTTCTTCGCTGCCTTTGAACAGCGACGGCGGCAGGAATCCGGCTTCTTCACCACCAATGTTTCGCAGGGCTTGAACGGCAGCGTCACCATCGGCGCGCCGATTCTCCCCTTCACGCAAACTTTCAATAACGTCACGCCCGGCCAGGCGACTTATGTCAACGGTTTGCTCACGCAGGCGGTGCCGCTTCTGACCAATCCGAATCCGGCGATTAGGGCGCAGGGAGCGGCGCTCGCCAACGCGGCGGTGCAATACGCGACGCTCGCTTCAAGCGGCGGCTCGACGGCGCTGAACGGCGTTAACCCGCTGATCAGTCCAGGCGGCGCGATTCCGGCGGGGCAGGTCGTCGGTGGTCGCTACTTTTTGTCCGGCGCGCCGGTCGTCGTCAGTCCGGTCGGCTTTCGCCCGCTGACGCAGTTGCTGCCGCTGTTCCCGATTTCTGAATCGACGAGCTTCTCGTCCGTGCGGCTCGATCACAAAATTTCCGATGGCAATCAACTGACGTTGCGCTTCGGCTACAACCCGAGCGATGTCACCGGCATTCAGGTCGAGTCGCAGAATCAGGCGCTCGGCCAGAATGATTTTTCACGAACCGGCATCCAGACCTTACGCGATTCGACGTTCGTTACATCGTTGACCTCGACACTGTCAAGCAACATCGTCAACGAAGCGCGTTTCAACTTCGGGCAGCGGCGCGCGACCTTCAAATCACAGAACGGCGAATCGGTTGCGACCAACATCGCGGGCACGGCATTCTTCGGGCGCGAGCTGTTTTCCCCGGTTGTCAGGACGGAGAATCGTTACCAGTACACTGATAACGTCAACGTGATTTTCGGCAACCACACGTTCAAGTTCGGTGGCGACGCGAACTTCATCAGCGTCAACGCGACATTCGAATTAAACTTCGCCGGATTGTTTAATTTCGGCGGCCTGAGCGCGACGACACTGGCGGCATTCCCGACGCTCGGCCCGCTCGCACCGCCTGACTTCACGCCGGTGCAGCAGTACGGCCTCGGCTTTCCGACAAACTTCATTCAAGGGTTCGGCGACCCGCGAAGCCGTTTGAAGAATCGTCCGCTCGCCATCTTCGCACAGGACTCCTGGAAGGTGCGCCCTAACGTGACCTTGAATTACGGCGTGCGATACGACGTTGAATTAATCGAGCAACTCGAGCCGGTCGGGTTTATCGATCCGCTCTCAGGAATCAATCTTTCCGCCGGTGACATCCTCGCGGCGCAGGACGCACTCAACGTGCAGCAGGGAATTCCACGCGACAAAAACAACATCGCGCCGCGCGTCGGCGCGGCGTGGGACATCGCTAACGACGGCAAGACGGTCGTCCGCGCGTCTTACGGTCTGTTCTATGACCACCCGTTGCTTGCCATCGCGTTCAACTCAGACATCGCTGACGCGGCGCAGCAACAGCAGAGCGTGCTGATCTCCGGCAGCCCATCGCCGACGGCATTATTCAACGCGACCCAAGTTTTTCAGGGGACGGTGTGCGTGCCGGGCGCACCGCGCTCGCCGTTCTGCGCCGCGCTGCCGGCGTCGGTCGTCACGCCCGGTGTCGCGCCCGGAGCGGAGTATCAATTCGGGCGTCAACGATTCAACGACCAGACCTTCACCGGCTTCGGCCCGGTGCTGCCGTTCACGCTGCCGGTCGCGAAAGACTTCGAGTACGCATACGCCAATCAAGCGAACCTGACCGTCGAGCGGCAACTCACTTCGAACATGTCGCTCTCAGCCAGTTATCTATTTGTCGGCGCGCGTCATTTGCCGCACCCACTCGACGTCAACGCGCCGCGCGTCGATCTGCAACTGCAAAACTTCCAGCGCTACGCCAACCGCGCCCCGCGCGACACCAGCGAAGCGGCACTCGCGACAGGCGGACTCTTCGCGACCACCGCGCCCGGCTCGACATTTACTAATCCGCTTTCAGGCGAGACGTTCGCCGTCGTGCTGCCCGGACTGATCGCGCAGGGGCCACGGGGTCGCGTCATTCAACCCGCGGCGGCCAACTTTTTCCGCCCGAACGCGCCGAACTATTTCTTCGTGCAGGCGCTGACGGGTCTGACGCCCGCGGTTTTCAATAGCCTGCTGACGGGCACGCTACGCACGCCCGGCGTCGTCTCGCCGTTCGGGTCGGTCAATGCCCAAAACTCTGATGGCAACTCCAGCTACAACGCGCTCAATGTGGAGTTGAAGCGCCGGTTCGCGGACAACTTCCAGTTCCTCGCTTCGTATACGTGGTCGCATTCGATTGACGATTCGAGCGACTTGCAGACGCTGCTGCTGCCGCAGGACAACAGGAACTTCGGCGCCGAGCGTGCCGACTCGCTGTTCGACCAACGCCACCGCTTCGTCTTCAGTGGCGTGCTCGCCTCGCCGCCGGACTGGCGCGGCGCTGACAGCTTCGGTCTACGCTTCCTGTCGGACTTTACGGTCGCCCCGATCTTCGAGATTTCGTCGGGCCGCCCGTTCAACATCCTGACCGGCTTCGACACCAATAACGACCAGTCGAACCAGACCGACCGTCCGAACGAAGCCGCCGATGGCACGCTGGTATTACCGTCGGTGTTCACTACGGGAAGCCTCGGTCGTAATCGCGGCATCACCGAAAAGTACACCTCGCTCGACATGCGCCTGACGCGCGCGATTCGTTTCGGCGAGCGCGTTCGCCTCGATGTGATCGCCGAAGGATTCAATCTCTTCAATCGCTTCAATCAGGGCGCCGCGTCACCGCTCTACACGGATGTGAATGCATTCGCCAAGCGCGACGGGGCGGGACGATACTTCAGTCGCCCGACCGCCAGCTTCGATCCACGGCAGTTTCAGTTCGGATTGAAGTTGAACTTTTAAGGCGAGTCAGCAGTGACCTCAGATGAGATGGTGAACATAGCTCTGTCGACGTGATTCAAGAGAACACGTCATCTGACCAACTGTGCGCGGAACTTTCGGACACGCGGCTGGAGAGTCACCCTTTCCAGCCGCGTCGGTTTTCACCACTGGCTTCGCTTGTCGTCACTGCTGTGGTACGAGGCACATCACGGCAAACCATGCCGCGGCGTCAGGCATCGCAATGGCGTGCAACCATATGCTTCTCCCGTTCCTGACTGTATGATTAATTTCGAGAGCTGAAACCAGGCTGCAAGTTATTCTAAGGTTGAGTGATGTGTTATATCTGACTGACGCCACACTCGACCTGACATGATCGTGCATCTCGCACATTAATATTGATATTTATGCGATGAGGAAATATCAACCTATGTTGAAATCAATGACACACCGCTACACTGCTTTTATATTGACGATGATCTCTCTGTTGGCCATGGTCTCATCAGCCTCGGCCCAATCCGGTGCGACCCGCCCGCGCCGCGCGATACCAACCCAACCGGCACAGACTCCGACGCCCGCGCCAACTACGCGCCGGGGGGCGGACACCGCCTCGTCACCGACCACGCCGGCAGCCACACCGGCAGCCACGAGTGCCCGCCCGAACACATCGCCGACGACGACTCCGGCCAGCGGCACCACCGACACCACACGCGCTTACACACTGCTGCAACAGAAGCAATATGCTGAAGCCGCGAAAGCAGCCGCACAGGTCTCGGCGCGCGATCCGAAAAATTCCGAGGCGTGGAAAATCGCCGGGTTCGCAAAGCTGAGTCTGAAGCAATTCGCCGAGGCCGCGTCCGACTTGCAGCGGGCGCTTGATTTGCAGCGCGCCGCCAAAGAGGAAGACGCGCCGACGGTTGATGCACTGGCGCAGGCCTACGTGCGGAGCGAGAAATTCGAGCAGGCGCTACCGCTCCTGACTATAGTGACGACGCGCAAAAGCGCGACCCCCGATCCGTTGATGCTCTACTACCGCGGGTTCGCCGAGTACAAGACGAATAAATTCGCCGAGGCCGAAACTTCATTCAACGCCGCGATTAAAGCCGACCCGAAAAACTCACTGGCTCTTTTCTACTTGGGACGCATCGCCTATGACCGCAAGAGCGACGACGCGGCCATCAACGCGCTCAACCGTGCTGTCATCAGCGACCCGCGCCTCGCCGAAGCATGGGCGTATTTGACCTACTCGTATCTGCGCCGCGCCGACGCCGCGACCGGCCCGAAGGCAGAGGCCGATTATCAAGGCGCGGTGCGCGCCAGCGAAGGACTGCTCAAGGTCAGAAGCGACGAGCCGACGACAGCACTCCACGCGCAGGCATTGATCCGCGCGCAGCAGTATGCGCGTGCGGCGACCGCGCTCGAACGAATTGCGGCGACCCCGACCGCGCAAGGCTCGACGCTATACCTGCTCGGCTTTGCGCACTCACGCGCCAAGAACTTTCCGAAGGCCGTCGTCGCGCTCGACCGCGCCGCCGCGAAATCGCCGGATGATGTGAACATCTACCGTGAACTCGGCTATGCACAGGAAGCGTCGAAGCAATATGCCAAGGCGCTCGCCGCCTACGAGAAAGGTTTATCCCTCGCGCCGACGGACGAGTATTTCAAAGAGTCGGTCGAGCGCGTCAAGCCCTTCGCCAAGTAAGACGCCGGCTCGCACGCACCTGCCCAAACACACACCGGCTGAGCGTTATTCATAAACGCTCAGCCGGTGTTTATCTTTCAGGATTTGTGAGGTAAGACGATTGCGTTAAACCGGGCTATGAGTTGTGCGTCTTCAAAGCGCTTTGCAGTTAGCTTGCCAACTATCACCTTTCATTGAGAGGCTTTTCTGCTTGAAGCTTCTTACCTCCGAGCAAACCAACGACTGCTCCAAAGCCTATCTTCGCAAGATCAAAAAACCCCATGATCACTTTTTCAAATAGTGGAGGTGGTTCCTTCCCTACAGCAAATGTCAGCACCAGGCAAAGCACCGCAAATATAAACGTTCCGATTACTGAGGTGAGGAAGACCAGCTTGAATTGAGGATTGACAGACGGATGTTTCGCTACCTCAAAGGCGATATTTGGCGAAGCCGCGGGAGCTATCGCTTTTTTTTCGTCCGGACAAATGTATCTGCCAAGTTCAGAAGACCAAACAGATAACTGCCCGGGTGTTCTAAAACATTCTGTTGCAATCTGTGTCATTTCTTTAATCATCTGTGTATCTCCTGCTTCTCTTCGCTTCAACATAATGAGCCGTCTAACGTCCGGCATCACCCGCCGCGCATTCAACTAAACAAGCATTCAATCTTGCGGATGAAAACCTCGCGGTTCGCGGTCGGGTGCCCGCCGTTGCTATGTTGTGCCCGCCGCTCGACTTTGTTCTCTCGCTTTACATCCAACGTTCCTGATGAACTCCGTCTCGGCTTCCGTATACTCGTTCGCCTCATTCCGCTCAGTTTCTGCCGACTCGTTCTTCAAAACAGCACATTCGTCAACCACATCATGCCGGGGATCATCTACGTTTACTCGCGGAGTCCTTCACGTGCCCCGCGCCAGTGAGAAACGCTTTCGCCTCCTCGATCTCGGGCCTGAAGCTATCAGCCTGGCGGCACAGCGTCATGAGCTTCCCGTAGTAAGCCTTCGCCCTCTTCCGATCTGCCGCGAGCTTGGCCGCCCGCGCCGCGCCATAAAGCCCGTTGAACCGATCAGGCGCGCTGCGAAGCGAGGTCTCGAACTCCTGTAGGGCTGCCACCGGTTGCTTCAACTCCAGCAGCAACTCGCCGAGTTGCTCGCGCGCCGGAAGAATCGCCCCCGGCGTCACAGGGTGTTTTTCAGTCGCGTCATCTAACTCCGCCGCCGCGCGCATCAGCTGGAGCGATTCTTGATGCTTGCCTTCGACGTGCGCCAGCCATCCGGACACGACCTGACGCCCGATCTCAACCTGTTTGCCCCAATCGTAACCGCCTTTGACTTCGACGAGCGCCTGCCGGATGGCGGCTAATTTCTCGACCTCCTGACGCGCCGAAGCCCCATCACCGATGCGTGCAGCCCCAATCGCGCGCGCAAAGTGAATGTGTGCTTCGGCCCAGCGGAAGCGCTGCCACGGGAACGCCGCTAAACCACCTTGAGGCAAAGTCAATTTGGCCGCTTCCTCCCACTGTCGCCGTTCGAGCGCATAGCGTGCGGGGATAGCCGTAAAGGCAAAGGCCACCTTGAAATTCTCCGGCTCGGCTCTCTGAATCTTGTTCAACTCATCGAGCACGCCCGATGCCTGTTGGTCCTGCGCGCCTTGCAGGTAGGCATAAGCCAGATAGTCCATCGCGTGAAACTGCTCATCCCACACGCCGGGCATACGGTTTCGGACGGCATAAGCCTTCGCCGCCGCCTTCGCGTCGAGGTTTGACTGTATCGCTTCTTGCCACAGACCCAGCCGCGTGAAAATGTGCGAAGGCATGTGCTGTGCATGTGCCGACGCGGGCGCGATCTTCGCGTAGCTCCGCGCAGCGGGCAGCGCCAGGTGCGCCAACGCCGGGTAGTCGTAGCCATGAATGAGGTAGTGAGTGACTCCTGGATGCTGTGGCTCACGCGCCAAAACGCGGTTCAAAATCCGGGCGGCCTTCTTTTCGTTGGCATAGCTCTTGTCGCTCGCCATCATCCCCTTCGCAATGAGTGTTAGCGCGGCGAAGACGCTGGCTTCACGGTCTGACGGATAGGGCCGGTAAAGCCGTCCCATCGCTTCGCTGTAAGCGAACGTGCGCGTCCGATGATCCAGCTTGTCAGAGTCTTTGTAAAAAGCCTCTATCGCCGCGATGTAGTCTCGCTCGCGTCGGGTGCGCGCGCCGATGACCATTGCCTTTTCGATGGCGCTCAATCCCTTCTGCAACTCTGCCGCGGACGGCGGCGCCCAGATGAGATGGTAGTTGCTCATCGCGATGCCCCAATAACCCATGCCGCATTGCGGGTCAGTGACGGTAACTTCGGTGAACACCTTTTCAGCCTCTTCATACTCGAAAGAATGGAGCCAGGCGACTGCGCGATTGAATTGCTTCTGGGCTTGGGCGTTACAGGAGACGGGGAAGTCGACCCGCCCGATATTTTCTGAAGGGTCGTGTCGATGCTGGTGGGCATCTTGTGCACTGGCAGAGTGGGTGTGACAGAGTAAGGCCACGAGAAGGGCCGCGATTAATAATACGACGATCAAGGGAGTGCGTCTCACAGGTTCTCATCCTTTCCGGGGAAGCAGAATGCCGCGGAGGTGGTTGAATGTTTCTATCCGCAGCGGGCGCGAGGGCAGGTGTGCTTTCATGCTAAAGCCAACGGCCCGTGTCAATGACTGATTAGCTCATAAGCGATCTTATTCCCCAGGTCAAACGGAGCGACATAAAGTTGCTGTTCAGCCGCAAGACACGCCGATTGAGCCACGTGAAACGCTTTCACTTACCTGACGCTCGCACTTCATGACGTGCTGTCAGTTAACGCGAATGCCGGCCAGCATGCGGAGAAATTCTTCGCGGTGCTGGTTGGTGACGCCCCACCGCCCGAAGTGACGGATGTGCGTGTCGCGTGCCTGCTGAACCAGCGTGCGTGCGTCCGTGGCCGACCCACCGACGACCGACAGAGATTCGTTGGCAATCGCCGTCCATTGGTTTTCATTTTCGATCCAGGTCGGGTTGAGGTGGTGAATTGCGGACAGCGCGACGAGAATCGGTTCGATCCGCTCGCGCGTCTGCTGCTCCGCCGGCGGCGGCTCACGCTTCCAGCCGAACAGCGCGCCGATTTTGAGAACGAAATCTTCCCACGGCGCGGGCATCGCTTCCGATGGGCGGTACCGCATCGCGAGGTAACGCACGCGATTCATGAATCGTTTGATCGAGCGCGGCGTTTTCTGTCGTGCGTAAACCAGCGGGCACCAGATGCGAAGCGCGTCCTCGAACTCTTTCGAGTCTTTCGTGATGACATCCGGGCGGCGCGTGAATGCCCATGCGCCGAGCGCGAGGGCGGCGATGAAAGTCCCTAACACGAGCAGCCAATCGCGCCACGGGGTCAAGACTCGCGCGGGCGGCATGATCTCCGCAATCTGTTTTCGCACCGGCGCGTCGACCGTCGGATTTGCCGAATCCGCGCGAGTGTCATTGCGTGTCGTGCTCGGCGTGGCGGCGTTTGATTCCGCAGATGGCG
This sequence comes from Acidobacteriota bacterium, assembly GCA_030859785.1. Taxonomy (GTDB): domain Bacteria; phylum Acidobacteriota; class Blastocatellia; order Pyrinomonadales; family Pyrinomonadaceae; genus JACDEG01. The sequence goes on along the minus strand of JALZJL010000231.1, from coordinate 8,034 downwards.
AAAGTGATGTTGTGGCCGACGACATCGCGCCGGTATTGGTCGGAGAATTCGCGGTCGCACCTGAAGATACGGTATGCGCCGGGTCAATCGGCGATGTCGACGAAACGCCCGCCCCGATGATGTAGCCGAGGGTGATGACGGAGAGCACCATCACCACCGGCCAATACTGTCGCACACGGTCAATGGCGGCGGCGGCCATGCGTTGCGCCCGGTGCGCGTCGCCGAGCGGCGGCGCGGGGTCGGGCACCAACAGCTTGCCGAACTGATCGTGCGTCGGCACCGGCACTGGCACCTCGATATTGATTAACTTGTCGAGATACTGGCGGGCGAAGTCGGCGCGCCGCTGCTTCGCGCGCTCAGGCGACGCGGGCTGTGGTAATGCGGTCGGCGAATCCGCCGGTTGCTGATCGGGCGCCATCTCTTCAGCGACATCCTTGAAGCTAAGGCCGACGCACCGCTCGATGCGCTCGCGCGCCATTCCCATCACCACGAAACAGTCACCGGAGGCGACCAGGAAGTTAACGGCTTCGAGTGTTTCGAGAACGTTTTCCGGGCGACAGCGGTCGAGGTCGTCAATGAAGATCAACATGCTGCGCGCGCCAAGCGCCGCCGTCACGTCGCCGAACTCAGCCGCGAAGTTTTGCCGGAAACTCGTCTGCGCCGCCAGGTCGCGTATGCGGACGCCGCGCGACATGCTCGCCATCAAACTCGCCGGATTCACCTTGAAAGCCGTCATGCCTTTCCACGCCGCGATTAGAACGCCGACCACATTAACGAGCAGCGCCAGCAGCGACCCGTCCACACTGCCAAGCAGCGTTTTGATCTTGCCGTTGGAGATGTTTTGGATAATGTTTTGGACGAACAGCGACGAATCATTAACGGTGTTCGCACTGCCGCCCGGATGATTTATCTCGTAGCCGATGAGAGTCGAGAGCAGCAGCAATAGCAGCAGCACCGGCAGACGATGCCGCCAGCCGCGAATCCACAGCAGCTTCGCGCGGAACTTTAATCCGTTCGGGTGCCACCACTCAGGAATCGCTTGCAGCTTGATGTTTTGCAGCAGCGATGCAAGCAGGTGTTCTTCTTTCTGGTGATGCCACGCATTGAACCATACCGGGCGGAAGCCGTACCTCATCAGGTCGGTGCGAAGCATATTCATCAGAGAGCTTTTTCCTGTGCCCCACTCACCCGTGACCGCGATGGTCAGCGGCGGAACCGTCTTGTCGTTGCGTAGGAAGCGCGACACGCCGAGCGCAATCGGGGTGAAGTTGAGCGGGTCGTACTCGCCGAAATTCAGCGGGCGGTCGGCGATTAAAACATCGGCGATGGACTCTTCCGGCGGGGCGACGGGCGGCGGCGGGTGGCGCACCGGCCACAGTAGCAGGCCGACCAGCAGCCAACTCACGTAGTACCACGGTGGGAGCGACCGGAGCGGGTTGCGACCGCCGCTGCTCGCCGCCTGCGCCGCGTTAAGGTCTGATTCCTGCGTCTGATGAAACCAGTTTGCGCCGCCGTCAGTCGTGCCTAGAATCGTGCCGTCGTAACCCGCGGCATAACCACGCTGACCGTCGCGCACGAATGAAATCGAGTTCAGGTCGCTGGACGTTCGGCTCGGTTGCGTCGCCCACGTCTGACCACCATTAGTGGTGCGTAGCATCGTCCCTTTTTCGCCGACGGCCCAGCCGATATCGGAACCAAGAAAGTTGACCGCGCGGAGGTCTTGCGTCGTACCGCTCGGCTGCTCGCGCCAGGTGCTGCCGGCGTCGGTTGTATTGAAAATCTTCCCTCCATCGCCGACCGCCCATGCGAAGGTGCCATCGCCAAAGAAATGCACACCAGCAATGTTACGTAAATCCATTTTCTCGCTTCCGAGGGGTGAGCTGAAAGGCAATACTCTCATCAACTCGCCTGACTGATTGACGAACCAGTTTATCTGATCTTCGTACGGTGGGAACCCGTTGTTTGCAAACCCTGCGGAGCGTAACGGCGTGGTGCCGACGTTGTTTGGTGGTTGCCGCGACCAATTACTGCCACCATCATTCGTGCTGAAAATCGTACCCGAACGTCCGAGCACCGAGCCGCGTTGTGCATCGGCGAAATAGACGGCAATCAAATCTTCGTCGACGGATGACGCTTCGGGCGCGGCGAAGTTCGACGGGCTTGGTGAGGTCTGCGTCGGCGGCGTTGGAGAGCTTTGCTCCGCGACGTTGCGATTGATGGTTGAGGACGGGCGATTGGTGCTTGCGACGGGCGACTTGGCGGCGCGTGGAGTGGTAGTTGTTTGACGATTATCAGTGCCGCTTCCGCGCGTCGCGCCGGTCGCGCCCTGATAAGGGTCCTGAGCGCCTGTAGTCTTCTTTTTTTTCTCATCCTCAAGGCGGAGACGTTCCTTTTCCGCATAGTCGTCAACCGGCGCCGCCACGGTTTTCGCAGTGGGATTGGATTGTTTAGGATCAGGGTCTTTTCTCTTGACCGGATCACGTAGCGGCGGTGGTTGCCCACCATACACATCCTGGTAATTCAACTCCGAAGCGTGTGCGACAGGCAGCAGATCAGGGAAGTCGAAGAGGCTTTTGCTACTCATCGCCGACTTTCGAATGGTTGACGGCGTTTGCGTCGCGGATGGACTTGTCGTCGGACTGGCGTCTGTCGGCGCGTATCCGGTGTTGGCCGCGGTGAGCATTTGCTTGCGCCACGACCGACCGCCGTCATCGCTGTGCGCGACGAGTCCGCGATTGCCGACCGCCCAGATTTTCTCGGTGCCGTCGAGCGCGTAGATTGCATTCAGGTCGCATTTGATTTCGTGTAGCCGACGATGGGCGTTTTGTTCGCTCGGATAGAGAAACCAGTTGAGGCTGGGAAACGTGGCGGCCCGGTATGGGTCGGGGTTGAGCGGTTGTTTGAAGGCGATGATCGAAGCAACGGTGAACATCGCCAACACAATCCAGTAGCGGCCCGAGCGCGACAACTTAAAGCTGTCAGACTTGACGCTTGATTGCTGAACTGACTCTTTGGTGAATGAGCTTGAGGCGGCCATAGTCTTACTTCCTTGGGGAGAAGCGCGCCGGTCGGTGTCAGAAAATGTTGACGGGCGGCATTCGTTGAATGAGGCGACGCAAAAAAAAATAGCTTCGGCCTCGACGGGGAAGTTCAAACGGGTGCGTGGAAGAAGGTTTAGCGTCGGCTTTCCTGGAGAAGGAAAGCGCGATGATTGATAGACAGTCAGGCTTTTCGAGTAAAGCCTGGTCACGGCGACGGTCGCGCCGCACCGTTGCGACCGTCGGCCTGTGTCGATGATGAAAAGCGCCGGTTGGCCGCGCCCGACGAACGCCCGCCAACACCGTCACGCCTTGGTTCACAATGCGCCGTATGCTAATCCCGGTTCACCGAGAGCGTCAATAAATATCTCGAAATATCTCGCCACTCACCAAGATCGTGCGCACGAACCGTTGTCGCCAGATTAGACGCCATCACGCAACGCCGTTTGCCCCGTGAGGCAAAACAGTTTTAAGTTTTAAGCTGAAAACCGATTACTCAAAACTGTTTACTCTTGAATCCTATATGGACAAGCGGTAGCATGCGGCTCATGAGAAGTACAAAATTTTTGCGCACACACGCACGACAACGGCGGCCCGCCGCTGTCACGACAATCGCCGCGGCGGTGGCGTTCGTCCTGGCGGCGGCGGTGCTGTTTCAAGTAACGCCGGTGGTCACGGCCGCGGGCTGGAACGGCATCGAGCCTTTGAAATCCAAGCGCGCCGATGTCGAGCGTCTCTTAGGTAAACCGCTGCCGGCACAGTCCGCCGAGGCCGACACGCTGAGCTTCAAGGTGGCGGGTGGAACTGTGATGATACTTTTCGTCGACGCCAAGTTCGTCGCGGCGAAGCGGCTGCAACCCGCGCTTGAGGGCACGGTGCTGCAAGTTGTCCTCAGACATGAGCGCGCGACCGACACGCCGGAGACGCTCGGGCTGCTGAAGAATTCCAGCTTTGCGCGCGAGGATGGGCAACAGGGCGTGGTTGTTTTTCGCAACCTCAAGGACGGAATCTATTACACATTCGTCAACGGGCAGTTGAAGACCTCGCGCTTCTCACCGACCGCTGACCAACTCGCCAGCGGTCAGAGACGGTGACGAGTAATCTCAAAGGTGACGGGTGACAAGATAAGTGCGGATTGCGGATTGCGGATTAAAAGAAACAACACTTGTTCTTCAATCGGCAATTGGCAATCGGCAATCTCCTGGTGCTGTACTGTCACCTGTCACTTTTGAGAAGTTAAGCATTCAACTCAATCAGTCATCACTAATCTGTTGTCACTTGAGAGATGCTCCACCGTAATTATTTAATCACGGCGCTCGAAGACCGGCGCGACGAGTTCACCAGTTTCGCGCGGGCGTGGGACGCGGATGTGTTGGAGGGCGCGCGCTGCTTACAATCTCTCGGTGCGCGGGCCGCCGCGGATATTCGCGAAGAGATCGGGGCGCCGCACGCGCGCGTTAGTTTCCCGTCCACTGAGTTGGACGCGTCGCGCTCGTTCGCCGTCAGGTTCGGGCGCGCGTGGCGTTCGCATGAAGAGTCGCGGCGGTGGGCGCTGGACGTGCTGCACGGGCGCGTCACGTTTGCGGCGGACGGCAGCCAGTTGATGCCCGGACGCGAAATCTCGCTGCCGGTCGCCGGGGTGCAGGTCGCTTGGTTCGAGAACCCGCACCAAAGCGACGGAAGCTACACCAAGGACGCGCGCTTCGAAGTCATCACGCCGGGCGAGTTGCTACGGGCCGAGGGGGGCGCGGCCAACGCCGGGCTGGTCGTCAACTCAAAGCGCACACAGATCGAAGTGGATGTCATCTGCGCCTTCCTCGAAAGAAAGAGAGATTGGAAATCGCGCGGCGAGCGACTTCCCGTCGCATTTTTCGACGGCACGTTTCTGCTTTCATCGACGCGCCAGCACACCGACAATTTCTTTTTCTCTTCTTACGCAAGAGAGGTCGTACGGCTCGTCAGGCTGTCGCGCGAAACGGAAATCCCGGTGGTCGGATACATCGATCAGAGCTATGCGCGCGACCTCGCGCACCTGCTCGAATCACTCTCTCATCAAACGGCGGAGTCCGCGGTCTACGACGCGCAGTTGCTTCGCGTCGAGGTGAACAACGACGGGCCGCCGCTGCTCGGCGCGTGGGGCGACCGCACGGTCTTCACGTACTGTCTGCGCGAAGGCTTGTCGCCGGAGTTTTGCGGCGTTGACGGCGAGCCGCTCGTCGGCTTTGTCTACTTGCAGACGACGGGCGAGGGCACACCCGCCCGGCTTGATATTCCGGCATGGGTCCATGAAGCCGGTCTGCTTGACGAAGTGGCGGATGTCGTCCGCGCCGAGTGCGTGGTCGGCAACGGTTATCCTTACGCGATTGAAACTGCGGACGCCGCCGCGGTCGTCACGCCGCGCGACCGTGAACAGTTTCTGCGCGTGATGCAGGAGTTCGCGGAGCGCGATAGCTTCGGGTTCCGTGTGGCGCGCAAGGCCATCAGCAAACAGCACCGCCGTTAGCGCAACCCGGCGCGAGCGGCGTATGATGACACTGCTGTTGACGAGGTAGCGCCTGTCAACAGTGTCCCAACTGAAGCGCGACCACTTGCGAAATGCCAGGTACCGGGCGCATATTTCCCTCGTTAGCATTCCACGTCACGTCACGCACATCATGCCGGAGATCAGAGAGCCATCGCCGACGCCTCGACCGCGGGAGTGCCCCGCCTGCGGTGCCGCGCCGTGCCGTGCCGGGGCGCGCTTCTGCGCGACGTGCGGGCGCAGCCTCGACCGCGAAGAATATCTGCCGGCGGATGCACTCCTGTCGTCTTACCATCAGCAGTGTCACCGTCCGTCGACGGATCAGACGAATGTCAACGTTAACCGCATGACACAGCACGGCGCGATGCGTGGCGCGCGGAAGGATGTCGATTCCCAACAGCGTGTGATCGTCGTATGCGACGAGAGTCGCTCAACCGTGGCGGCGGTCGGCGTCTCCATCCCCACGGTGCGCCGTCACCGCGCGCCGTCGAGAATTTCGCCAATGCCATACGATGAGCATCGCAACAGCGCGGCGACGACGGCGCTGGCGCTTGCGACTTATGCACTTGTCCCGTACCTCGGCATCCTCTTTTGCCCAGGCGCGATGCTGTTGGGGAGCATCGGCGTCGTCCGGGCCAGTCGCGCGCCACACATCGGCGGACGCCGCGACGCAATACTCGGCGTCGTAATGGGACTCGTCATCTTCGGCGCACAACTCATCCTCTGGTGGATCCTCTACAAAGTGCCGGAGTGGTCGCGTCAGGATTTTTGATTTGCGATTGAAACTTTTGCGACCACTACCACCACCGTCGTCGCCGCCCCGTTCCCGATAGTTTTGATTCACACGCTGACTCAAGCGCTTCACCACTCAGAAAATCGCTAATCGAATATGGTCAAAATCGCCAAGATCGTCAGCTCCAACTCGCACGTCGATTACGTCGGGCGGGTGATAGATGTGCTCGACGCGGACACACCGCCGGGCGCGGACGATTACGGATTCGCGCAGTTCGTTTTGGTGCCGCTCGACGGCGGCGTGACGGAAGTCGTCGGTGTGATCTATGACACGCAGTTAGCGAACCCCGAATACGGGCGCTTCGGGCCGCGCCTGTCGTCGAAAGCGGAAATCGCGGTACTCAGTCCCGACTATCTCAATGAGCAGGGCGTGCTGGTCGGCATCTTACTACTCGGCTGGCGCGAGCAAAGGGGCACGACGCATCACGCCGTCCCGCGTCAAGTGATTCCGGTCGGGCAGGACGTGTACCGCTTGTCCGAACGTGAAACGCACGAGTTCCACCGTGGTGCCGGAGGGAACGTGCAGTTGCACTACTTTTCGCAGGTCATCGCCCACGCCGGGGCGTTCGCCGTGCCGTTAATCGAAAGCATCATCGAACAACTCGACTCCGGCTGTACTCCGGAGGAACGCCAGCGCCTGTGCGTACTGAAAAGGTCGCTCGTCTGGCAACGCACGCTCGGCGGTGTGCGTCTTTAACAGACAGTGAAATTTCAAATAGGAGGCGCCAGAGCCATGATTAAACTACGAAAAGTTTTTGTCGCGGTGACGGTGGTATTCGTCGGTGTGACATGGGGCGGCGTAGCGGCGGCGCAGCGAGCACGCACGATCAGCAATCCGCCGGATGCCGCCGCGGCGACAACGGCAAACGTGCCGGCTCCGTCCCCGGCCCCCGCAACCGTCAAAGCTAAGTACGAAGGCGGCGTCATCGGCTATGTTAAAAGCGACGGGACGCTTAACTTCGACGACGAGAACCGCCGTCTTGTCTTCCGCGACAAGATGGGAAAGGAACTGTTCTCGATTCCTTACGACGCGGTTGCGGTCGCCCATGCTGATACCAAGTCGCTTCGGCCCGGAGCGGCGTCCGTTATCAGCAGTCTGCCACTGCCCTACGGCGCGAACATTCCGGCGATGTTTATTAAAAAGAAGTATCGTTACCTGACACTGCAATACAAAGACACGGACACCCAAGCCGAGGGAGTCACCAGTTTCAAGCTGGAGAATAAAGAAACGCTCGCATCGGTGATCACGACACTGGCGAATAAAGCTGGCCTGACGCCGCGCGGCAACGCCTTCATTCGTCGTCGCGATCAAGGCTCGACGGTTGGAAGCCCGGCGACCTCGACGCCATAAATTTCGTGCCTTGATTTGTGGAACAACTGGGACGTGATGGGCATGATGCAACAGATCGGCGCAGGCAAGTCGTCGGCGACGTTGCTTGAGTAGCATTCTCAAAGTAGAACAAGCATTAACGGACAAGATTCGCGGGAGCAGTGGAATCGCCGCTCCCGCGAGCACAACCTTTCTTCTGAAGTTGTCACGTGACGACGCGCCTCCGGTTTTATTCACTATGGGTTCAATACCCCGTCAGCTTGCTGCGGCTTTACAATCGGTGAATGAGCGAGTTCATTCACAAACACCACAATGTTTTGGTTTTGATGTACCACATCGTGTGCCCGTCGAAA
>JALZJL010000413.1 GCA_030859785.1 Acidobacteriota bacterium | reverse complement strand
CGGGAAAGATTAGCAATCGCGCGTTGCGTGTCTTCCATTGACATCATTCGTTGGCTGTTCCTCGTCAGCTTGCCTTAATTCAACTTATATTTTTCATTATGCGGCAGGTAGCAAGTCATCATTTGGTGATTGCCGTTGTTCCTTAGTTTGAGCGCTTGAAGGATTCTAGCAACTCACGCAGGGTATCATTCTCAGTCACAACTCATGTTTTCCCTTTTATACTTTACCCATTCTATCAGATGTAGGTTTTGCCTTGACGCCTGATAACAGTGGAAGAGATTGGATTTGACACGATTTGTTTCCCACTTACTGGCACTTCTCGATGTCTTCAACGGGTCACACTCGGCGCAGCAACTTGAGCGTTCAGAGAGCTGAAGCGAGCCTCGCTACATTCGCGGCTAAGGAATGCTTCGCAGACTTCTTGCAGATTCTGCTCGTCTCACCGCCGCTCAATGAAGCGTAACTCCGGTCAATATTCAGTCGGGCGTCAAAATGCCCGGCACGAACCTTGGCGGGCTGAGTTCGCTTTACCAGATTGTCGGGCCGCGTTCCTTTCGGTTGGCTTTGATGTTGCGGTTCTAGCATCTGCGAGCGGAAAGTGTTTATAGGGAGTGCGGCACAACCGAGACGATGCATTTTGGTTGTTGGCCGGCTACAAATCGGAGACCGTCCTGCAAGCATCCCCATTCATCATTGCGCGGTGGCGGACAGCTACCGATTCGAGTATTGTTTGAAGGCAACCCGATAGTAGGTCTCGCGTGTCTCAAGTGGCTGAGAATTACATCTGCACCGGTGGTTGACATGAGCCAAGTTTGAGGTTAGGTAATTAATGACTTCCGCTTTTTGAATGCGGTGGATTGACTGCCGGTGATAATCGAAAGGATAAAACGATGAAGAAAAACTTGACCGGAATGGTACTCGCTGTGATGTGGTTATCAGCTTTTACGTTAACCGATTCGCAACTGGTTTATGGGCAGAATACGCCAAAGCAGGATGACGCTTCCAAGCCGCCAACAGCGTTGCTCGATGCATGGCGAAAAGCAGTGCCTGAGGCCGAACAACCATCAACATCCGTTCCCACTTCCGAAACTGCTGAAGTTGAAAACAGCAGCGACATCGAAAAGAAGTTAATTGATCTGGAAAACGAATGGATGGATTCGGTCAAACGACGCGATCAAGCTAATTTAGAGCGCATCCTGGCCGCAGACTTTTCGATTATTAATGAGCGCTCAAAAACCAACTCGACAAGCAGAAATCGCTACATCAACAACACAATTCGGTTATGGCAATTATCCGATTACAAATTCGAGAGGACATCAGTGCGGGTTTACGGAGAGTCAGCGGTGGTCAATATTTGGTACTCGCAGCAGGGCCAGGTCAACGGCCAGGAAGCGAGTGGAGCGTTTATGGCGACAGACGTGTGGGTGAAACGGGATAATCGTTGGCAAGCGGTCGCTCGTCACACCAGCCAGCAAGCTAAAACTCCAATCGCTAACGAAACAACCCCTCAACAAATCCGATCTCGTAAACCATAAACGCCCCGAACATCAAGCTGAACAGCGCGGCGAGGCCACGGACCGCGAAGTTTGCGCGCGCGAAACGGTTGGCCGTCAGATGAAATGGGACGCCAACCAGCGCGCTCATCGCCATCATCCCGCCGATAGATCCAACACCAAAAATGAGAATGTAGAACAGGCCGACGAGCGGCGATTGAATGGTTGACAGCACCAGTAACATCAACGCCGCGCTACCCGCCAACCCGTGAACCATCCCTACAAAAAGCGGTCGTAAATTCAGACTGAAGCCGTGATGTGTGTGCGCCTCAGTAGCGACGTGGCTGACTGAAAACGAATCGTGTGTATGGAAGTGTACGTGTCGGTATCCGCCGTGGGTGTGTTGATGAATGTGTAGTTTGTCACCGCGCGCAAGTTTGCGGATGACGTTTGCGCCGAGGGCGATCAGCATAATTCCAACACAAAACTCAAGCGCCAGCGCGGTTCGTTCGCTGATGCGGATATGAAGAAGGATCACTGCCAATCCCGCGATCAGCAATGTCATAGTATGGCCGAGACCCCACAGAAAGCCGACGATTGACGAACTGAGAATGCTCTTGCGTTCGCTGACGATAGTTGATACCGCCGCGAGATGATCGGCTTCGACGGCATGCTTCAGCCCAACCACCAGACCCAGCAACAGAACCGACGCGGTGGAGAGTTGATCCATTCCGGCTTCTTCCGGCGTGGCCATCAACGCTGATAGATTTAAGCCCCACTGAATCAACGCTTCGTAGCAGATCACTGCGCCAAAGCACGTGATGATGAAAGCGCTGGCAGTGGGCAAAACTTTCGTCAGCAAAGGAGAATTGGCGGGACGCTTCATCAAACGTCCGGCATATAGAAACGCCAATCCGACGCCGGTTAACGTGCCGGCCAAACCCAAACTGAAAGCGATAACCAGCAGTAGTCCGAAGCCCGTGCGGCCAAGCGAAATTGCGGAAAGAAGCACGACCAGTGCCGAAGGGCACGGAAGCAATCCGCCTGAAATGCCGAGCGCGAGCAGGTTGCGCCACGTTACTGGTGAACCATCAGTGCCCGGTGGCAGATGAGAATGCGCCCGCCCGCCATGTGAATGAATGTGTGCGCCCTGATCGTGATTTTCGTCAAGATCTTCTTCATGTTGATGAGCATGCTCGCCGTGCGCATGCGTGTGGCGGTGTGGGTGGGCGTGCTCGAGTTCATCGACATGAGCGTGTTCATCAGCGTGATGATGATGGTCGGGTTCTTCAGCATCGCCGAGTGCAAATCTTAAACGGCGCACAAATAGACTTACGCCGATGGCAACGACAATGCCTCCGGAAGCGAAACTGAGAATCGGAAACAATTGTTCGGGCAACACATACTCGGAAGCGAAGAGCGTGATTAATCCGAGGGCAAAGACGCCGATGGTGTGCGTGATGGTGACGGTTAAGCCGAGAAAGGCCGCATGCCGGGGCGTGCCCCGCGAGCCGACAAGGTATGCTCCGACCACTGCTTTGCCATGACCCGGCGAGAAGGCGTGGACTGCTCCAAGACCAAGCGCGACCAGCAACGCGACTAAGCCGACGATTGGTGTGAGTTCCTGAGTGTTAATCAATTCGGTCAGCCGGTCTCGACTTGGCACCACAACCGGGCGTCCATCGCGGGAAAGCAATGTCTTTGCGCCTTCCGGCGCGCTTCCCGTAGTCATCGAGAATTCTACGGCACGCTCGCTCAGCGGAGCCGACAGCATATCCTGCGGATAAGCTCTCAGTTCATCGGTCAATGCATTCCCGAATGTCGAGCTGTCAAAAACAGTCATCCCGGCGGCAGGCACAATGAATGCTTCACGCCATCCGGCGCGCTCCTTGTAGTTCGTATCTTCGAGCAGCAATCGATGAATTGCATGACTCGCCCGCCCCGTGATAACGGATGATAAATCGCCGGTGAACTCACATTCAATGCGCAACGTCGGAAGATTGCCGTTGCCGGACGGCGTCGAGATTCTTTGTCCTGTTACTTCGAGCGGGACGAGTTTGTCATCAATCGTGAGGCGAAGCCCAACCGCATACTGTCCAGCCGCACGTTCCGCAAAATGATTTAATTCCGCGCTCGTCGGTTCTCCGTTAGCGTTGATTATTTGGAGTTGTTGGAATGTTGGTATCTCCGCCATATCAACGATGTAATGCACACGGACACGTTCCATGTTCGGTTCAATGCGCGTAAATGTGTTGATGCTGAAGTTGCCGAGCGGATGCGCTCGCGTTTGCATCGGATAGTTGAAAACACACAGCGCGATGAGGAGAAATACGACAAGTTGTTTACTACATCGACGGCGGTGCTGGTCAGCCCGTTTCGGATAAACCATGAAGCTCCTTTGAAGAAAC
>JALZJL010000400.1 GCA_030859785.1 Acidobacteriota bacterium | reverse complement strand
TGGAAAATCGCTGGCGCTGCAAAGATGGTTCTTACAAATGGGTCGCATGGTCATACTTCCCGGTTGTTGAGGAAGGTATCGCGTACGGGGTCGGCCGCGACATCACCGAGCACAAAGCTGCCGAAGAGGTTATTCGGCAGCGAGATCAACTACTTCAAGGAATCTTCGACTCGGTTTCGTCGGAAATGGCTGTCATCGATGCGAACGGAATTATCACTCACGTTAGTAAGTCATGGCGGCGTTTTGCCCAGGAGAACGGGGCCGAGATGAACCGCATCTGGGTAGGGACGAACTATTTTGATGCGTGCCTGGTGGGAGCAGCAGAAGATCCATTGGCACAAGCGGCATTGGAAGGCATCCGCGCTGTGATGGAGGAAAGGCAGCCCGTTTTTGTCCTCGAATATCCATGTCACTCACCAAGCAAGGAGCGCTGGTTTGTGATGCAGGTCGACCCGAGGTCGAGTGAGGTTGGGGGAGCGGTCATTACCCATACCGATATTACCGAGTTCAAGCGTGCTGGGGAGCGTATCGCCCATGAAGCGTTTCATGATTCACTGACGGGGCTGCCGAACCGGAAGTTATTCATCGAACATTTGCATCAGGCCGTTGCGCATGCTGAACGGCACTCAGAGTATATGTATGCGGTGCTTTTTCTCGATCTTGATCGCTTCAAGTTCGTCAACGACACGCTCGGTCATATAGTCGGCGACCAGTTCCTCGCCGTCGTCGCGCGCAAGTTGGAGGCTGTTGTGCGACCTGAAGATATCGTCGCGAGATTAGGCGGCGACGAGTTCACGATTCTCTTAAGCGACATCAGTCACATCAGTGATACGACACGAGTCGCAAACCGCATTAACCATGAGCTTAGTCGGCCTTTTAAGCTCGACGGGCACGATGTCTTCACGACAGCCAGTATCGGCATCGCACTTTCACTATACGGCTACAGCGAGACGGAAGAAGTTTTACGCGATGCCGATACGGCGATGTATCGCGCCAAGTCTCTGGGAGGTGCGCGATATGAGATTTTCGACGTGGGTATGCAAGATAGCGTGATGGCTTCGTTGAAGTTGGAAGCAGACCTCCGGCTGGCAATCGCGCGCGAAGAGTTGCGCCTCTACTATCAACCGATTGTGGCGCTTGAGGACAACCGCATCATCGGTTTTGAAGCGCTCGTGCGTTGGCAGCATCCGGAGCGCGGGATGATTATGCCGGAAGAATTCATCCCCATCGCTGAACAGACCGGATTAATCATGGGCATTGGTCACTGGGTGCTCAACGAATCATGTCGCCAGCTACGTCAGTGGCAGGACGATTTTCATCGCGAGCTGTCTTTGTCGGTCAACGTCAATCTTTCCTGTAAAGAGTTTTCGCAAGCCGATTTGAGTAAACAGGTCGAGAGTGTACTCGAACAAACCGGAGTGTCGGCAGGCAGCCTGAAGTTGGAGATCACTGAAAGCGCCGTGATGGAAAAAACTGAAGCAGCCACCGCGATGCTCGAACAACTCAGGGACTTGGGAGTCAAGCTGCATATCGACGACTTCGGTACCGGCTATTCATCACTCTCCAATCTGCACTATTTTCATGTTGATGGGTTGAAGATTGACCGCTCGTTCGTCGGTCGAATGGGCCCGGGCGACGAAAACTCCGAAATCGTGCAAACGATTATTCACCTGGCGCACAACCTCGGGCTGGAGGTGACGGCGGAAGGCGTTGAGACCGTCGAACAACTCTCTCGACTGCGCGCTCTGGGGTGCAAGTACGGGCAGGGTTTCTTATTCTCCAAGCCAGTTGACGGCGAAGAAGCGAAGCGGATGATTGCGGCATAGAGAGGCAGGTGACAGGTGATCAGATGATTGCGGATTAAAGAAATAACCAGAAGCACGGTCTTCTCTACCTGCTACTCCGCAATCCCCAATCCGCAATTGCTTGGTGCTGTCCTGTCACCTGTCATCCGTCACGGTATTGAGATAGCGAAGCGATTCTTGACACCGGGTTGATTCTGTTCTACTTTTCCGCGCACCGAAGATTCGATCTGACGGTTCAATATTTTCTGCAATACTTGTCGGAGCACGCCGGCTTCGCAACCTCTATGCTGCCTTGACAGCATTCTTCGTACGCACGGCTCACAACCGGTAGCGGCAAGTAGCGAGTGAATGATCTCTCGCTAGAATCGTCAGACGCTAACCCGCCGCTCTCAATCCTGTGTGCAGGGCCGGCACAAACCCCACGCAGCATGTTGACATCAAGTTCCGGCTTCACCGAGCTTCACCCGAACGACGGCGTGATGAGGGATGACACGTGGACGAGAAAAAGAACAACCCCCGCGATTTCGACCTGACGACGCCGAATATTCGTTTGCCGCAAAACGCCGCCCGGCCATTCGAACGCCCGTCGCCGCAATCAGATGACTCCGACCGCGGTTCGGCAAACACGCCCTATCCTAAAGAACAGAGACCGAATCCTTCCACATCGACGCGGAGCAACGCCTTTGACCTGACGATGGTCAACCTGACAATGCCGCACACGGACGAGGACGAAGACGAGATTCCGCCGCCACCGCCCCGACAGCCGACGACGACGACGAGGCCGCAGCCCGTCACCCGCCCGGTGTCCAGGCCGACGGCACCGGTCGCCGCCGCCGGCACCACGGCGCTACCACATCAACGCCGCGTCCCGGTGTGGGCGTGGCTGCTCGGCGGCGGAGTGGCGACCACCATCCTTGGAGCGGCGGTGGTGGTTGGCATCTGGCTTGCGACTTATGACCGGGCGTTCACGTTGAAGGTGATTAACGCGCCGCCCGGGAGCCGCGTGTTTGTCGACGGCAAAGACAGCAACGGCGTCCCGCAAGCTGACGGCACCATCCTCGTCAAGGGGTTGGAGGCGGACAAGCAGCGTGACATTCGCGTCGCACGCGACGGTTATCGAGAGTGGACGACCGCCGTCGAGGGCGAGGGCGGCGAGGTTAAAGAGATCAGAGCAAACATGCCTCTGCTGGTGGTCGAGCCTGATGCGGAGATCGATTACACTGGCCGAATGGTGCTCGTCCCCGCCGGCTCGTTCCAGATGGGCGATGACAGCCACAACCCGGACGAACGACCGATGCACACGGTCGAGGAGCAACCCGCTTATTACATCGACAAGTACGAAGTGACCAACGAGCAGTACAAAAAATTCTGCGACGCGACGAACTGTGACCCGCCGGTCAACCCGTACTGGGACCCGCAGTATTACGAAAGCAACCCGCGCATGCCGGTGATCGGCATTAGTTTCGCCGAAGCGCAAGCTTACGCTCGATGGGCGAATAAGCGTCTGCCGACCGAACAGGAATGGGAGAAGGCCGCGTCGTGGGACCCCAAGGCGCGAGAGAAGAGGCAGTGGCCGTGGGGCAATCAGTCCGACCCGGAGCGCGCCAACATGTACTCGGAACACCCGACGGAAGTCGGCCAGTATCTCGGCGGCGTTAGTTTCTACGGCGTCCACGATATGGCCGGGAACGCGCGCGAGTGGGTCGATGCGTTTTACCAGCGATACCCCGGAAGCACCTTCTCCGACCCGAAATTCGGGAAGAATCTACGCGTCGTCCGGGGCGGCGACTTCAATGCGAAGGAGAACATCTCACGCACGACCAAGCGCACGCCGGTCCCGCCTGAGTTGAAGACGAAGCCGGAGGATGCAAAGAGTTCCCTGGTCGGATTTCGCTGCGCGGTGTTAGTCAACGATCAGAAGTTGCTAGCCTTCCGTCAGCAGACACAAAAGAAGTAGAGACTTTTTACGCGGTTGGCCTCACCGCTTCAGCAACCCTCAACCGCGCCCTGCGCGCCGAACGCAAAGCCGCGGGCAGATGACCGTCTTTCATCTTTCAGTCCCTGGGTCCGTCCATCAACCTTGTGAGGTATTAGCATGAGTTTCAAATCATTCAACCTACGCTGCGTGGTCGTCATCGTCGGCGCACTCCTCTTCTCTTCCACCGCTGGCCGCACGGTGCATGCGCAGGAGGAATCCGATTCGCCAACTAAGACTAGGGACACCCCGCCGCCCATCAAGCCGACGGCGACCCCTCGGCCGCCGCCCAAGGGGGGACGCCGGACTCAGCCGCCCCCGCCCCCTCCTGTGGTGCGGCGGCCGACCGGCCCGCTCTACGCTCTTCAGTACCGCGTCCTGAAAGTCGAGTCGAACGGATCGCAAGCCGCAGTCAACGCGCTATCGAACTTCAACCCCGGCGACCGGCTGCGCTTCGTGCTTAAGTCAACCGAAGACGGCTTCGTCTATATCGTCCACCAGGCCGACCCCGAACAGCCCGGCAAGCTGGTCTTTCCCGACACCAACATCAACGGCGGGCAGAACAAGATTCTGAAGGGGCAGGACTTCACCGTCCCGCTCAGTTGTTCGGGCGCGGCGGCCAAGAACTGTTTGTACGAAGTTGATTCGCGCAACGGGCACGAGCATTACTTCATCATCTTCAGCCGCTCGGCGGCGCTCGACCTTCCGCGAGACGCGACCGACGCGAGCGGCGACATCAAAGCACAGGCTCTCCAAAAATTGTGGACGGCATATGACCTGCGAAGCGAACGGCCCCAAGAGGGTGACACCACCTTCGCGGTGCGTCACACCAGCGAAAGCGTGCGCAAGAAGAGCGATCAGATCGTCATCCGCTATCTCATCAGAAAAAAGGGAATGGCCGAGTCCGGAGCGAGTAATTAGTCGGGCCGCCAGGCGACTGGCACGAACATAACGCGCGACCCGGAGATCAGTTTGCCAATGCCGCTCGCCGAATTAACTGCCACCCAGCCCGGTCAGAGACCTTTGAAGATGGAGGTCTCCGATAGCCTTATCACGATTGGTCGCCGGCCGGATAACGTCGTCTGCCTGGCCGAGGACACAAACGTTTCCAAGTACCATGCGGTGATTGAGGGGCGCGGTGACAGCTACTGGGTGAGTGACTTGGGGAGCAGCAACGGAACGACCGTCAACGGAGTCGAGGTCAGGACGGAGCACAGAATCGAGAATGGCGATGTGATTAGCGTTGGCGGAAGCAGCACCGTCGAGTTTCGACTCCTCGACTTATTGCCACACGCTGTCGCCCGCCCTTCGTCTGAGGCGCGGCCTTCGCCCGGTGGCAATGTGACCGGTGCCGATGCGCCGCCTGCAAAGTCGTCGAACGCGCCGCCGAAGACCGGCGGCCTGTCGTTAGTGCTGGTCGCGGGCGTCGCGGGCGGGTTGATTGTGACCGGGGCGATTATCGCTGTGCTGTTCGGCAGCGGCGTGCTCGGCGACACGTCACGCGCGCCAAAGGAAAAGCCGGGGAGTGCAAACGGCCCCGGCCAATCGAGCGCCGTGTCTGCTACACAGGACGCGAACGGTGCGGACGGCGACGACGACTCCACCGCAGATGAGGTCGATCCGTCGGAGGTCGATGAATCGACGGACACATCTGCATCCGCTTCCGACCCTGAGTTGATGGCCGGAATCGCGGACGGTAGCGACGCCGACGCGAGCGGCCTTCCGGCAATATCCCCGCCCCCCGGCGGCGCGTCGGTGAGTACCGTTCAGACAACGAACCTGGTGGAAAAGCTCGCGGCGCAGATTTCACAAAAGAACGTACATCGGTTTGACCCGCAGTTCATCGAGTTGATTAACAACTATGTCACCGAGTACCGCGCCGACCCCACCTACTTTGAGCGGGCGCAAAAACACCGTGACGCCATCAACACCGAGTTCACCAACAAGCGCGTCAACCCGTTGCTCGGCTATGTGATGGCGATGACCGTTAGCAAGTTCAACGAGAAAGCGGCGGGCGGCATCTGGCAACTTTCGCCCGCCGTGCTGAAGGACTACGCGCCGAAGGACGCCACCGGTGCCACAGCAACAGTGGGCACAAGCGATTCTTCACGAGCCACGCAAATCGCCGCCGCACACATGCGCGAAATGTTAGAGCGGTTTGGCGCGGACGGCTTTATGTTCGTCGTCGCGTGCTACGGAATGACGGGCGGCGAGTACGGCCAGGTCGTGCAGAAATTGAAAGAGGCGAGAGAGCCTGAAGCGCGCTATGATTTCTGGAAGATGCGAAAGGCCAACGTCGTCAACGGCCAACAACTTGAGCGTGTCGCACGCTTCTTTGCCGCCGGCGTCGTCGCCGAAAACCCTCAACTCTACGGACTCAAAACTAAGCAGTTCTCTTCGCTCTACGATCTGTAATCACCCAACACATGCGGGAAATCGATTCGTTGACAAACGCTGATCGAAAGAACAAAATCGCTGCGCTTGAGCGCTCCTTGCAGTATCTATAACTATTTGCCATTACGTGCGCCCGTTTAGAGGCTTTGCTTCTGCCCGCCATCTCAAGTCGCACCGGCGGGCAGAAGCAAAGCCTCTAAACGGGCGTTGAAGAAGTTGCATCATCTCTCAATGATTGAAGACACCGCCGCATAGGGAAACTTCAGCAGGCTATGAGTTCCTACCGAAAGATTCTGTGGAACGAGGGGATGCTGCTCACCCCTCACCACTTTCAACACTGGGACAATTACCACGAAGAGCGCCTCAACGCGCGCCTCACCTCGCTTGTGCCGTACGAGTGGGGAGTCCTCGACATTCAACTAAATCACGAAGCCATCGCGAACGGCTCAGTCGAGTTGGTGCGTTGCCGCGCGGTGCTGCCGGACGGGTTGATTGTCAACATCCCGCAGGGTGACCCGGCCCCGGCCTCGCGCCCCGTCGAGTCGCACTTCGGTGCGGAGGCTGAACGCCTGGATGTCCACCTTGCGATTCCGGCGAACCGCTCCGGGGCAGCGAATTACCAGACGAACGGCGGCGCGCCGGGCCAGACCGTGCGCTACTGGCAAGACGCCGGGACGGTGATTGATGAAACGACGGGGCAGAATGAGCAGCAGATCGCCTTCGCGCGCAGCAACCTGCGCCTGCTGTTCGCCGACGAAATACGCGAAGGCTATAGTTCGATCAAGATCGCCGAGCTTGAGCGCACTGCGACCGGCCACTTGGTCGCGCGCGAGGAGTACATCCCGCCGGCGCTCAACGTCTCGTCCTCGCCCTGGCTGGTGCAGATGCTCCGGCAGATCATCGAAATTTTGATCGCCAAAAGCAGTTCGCTCGGCGAGCAACGCCGGCAACGCACGACCTCGCTCGCCGACTTTACAACCTCGGAAGTCGCTGTCTTTTGGCTGCTCAATACCATCAACGCATCAATCCCCGGCCTCACACATTTGTTCCGCACGCGCTCGATTCATCCCGAACGGCTGTACTGTGAATTGGCCGAGTTGTGCGGTCGATTGATGACCTTTTCAACCGACCGCCACCCAAAGAACATCGTACGTTACGAGCACACCGACCTCTATTTCACCTTCAGCCAGTTGGCAGCGGAAGTTCGTCTGCTGCTCGAAACCGTGATTCCGACGCGCTGTGTGCAAATTCCGCTCGAAAGCACGCGCCAGTCCGTCTACGTCGGGCGCGTGCAGGACGAGCGCCTGCTTGAAGAGGCTGGCTTCTACCTCGGCGTGCAGGCGCGCATTCCTGAAGGACAGTTGATTGAACGTGTACCGCGCGTCATCAAGATCGCGTCGCGCGACGTGATTGATGCAGTCATCGGTTCGGGCTTGCCCGGCGTGTCGCTGACTCACGCTTCGCCACCGCCCGCACCAATCCCGACGCGCGTCGGATTCCACTACTTCACGCTCGACAAGAACGGGATTTTCTGGGACGCGGTGCGCGATTCACGCTCCATCGCAGTCTACGTGCCGAAGGAGTTCACCGACGAAAAGCTGGAGATGTACGCGGTCAAACCGTAACGCCGGTTGAGCGGCGAGCGACCACGCGACACAGAGAATTCTCTTTTAACAATTCACCGTTCATCATTCGTCTTCGATCATCGAAAAATGCAAGCCATCGCCGCCGACCAACCTGCCGACCCGAATCGCCGCGCGCCGTCAACCAACGGCTTAATCAATTTGGCAGCGCCGGTGCTCGAACTCGTGCTGAAGCTTCGCACCGGCACCATCCCGCCGTCGAACGACGTGCGACCGGTAGTCGATGACTTGCTGAAACAAGTCGAGCAGGGCGCGGCATCGCTCGGCTACAGCTACCAGCACGCCCAGCACGTGAAGTTCGCGCTCGTCGCGTTCGTCGACGAAACCGTCCTCAATCCGGCGAATCAGTTTCCGCTGCGTGATGAGTGGGAGAGGAAACCGCTGCAACTCGAACATTTCAGCGAGCACCTGGCGGGCGTCAAGTTCTTCGAGCGGCTTGACGAGATGGCGGGCGATATCAACGCTTATGTCGATGTCGTCGAGGTTTACTACGTATGCCTGTTGCTCGGCTACCGAGGCAAGTACAACATTCACCTGCTTGAAGAGCAGTTCCAGCAAGTCATCCGAAGCGTCGCCGAGCGCCTTCGCCGAGCGGGGCGGCTGAGGCCAAACACACTCTCCTCACACTGGCTACAGGAGGACCAGCCCACGGTTCAGCGCCCGCGCGGTCTGCCGCTATGGTTCAAAATCGCGGCTCCCTCGGCACTCGGCTTGGTCATCTTCACGTATCTTGTGCTGTACGTCGTGCTCCAACGATACTCCGGATTGGTCGTCCGCTAAATCCGCAGCCGACCACATCGTGACCCATCGAAGTTGACCATCTTTGGCGCGCTCGCTTCGCCGCGTGTCTTCACACCCGGCGGGATGCTCGGATGGAATTAGCGTCGGGATTCAGATGCCGTACAAAACCGCAGGGATTGGGCAGTCATCGGCAAACGCAGCGTTAGATTGTGGGATTTACTTTCTAGCACGAATGCATAGGAAACACGGCTGCTGTGATAACTCCTCATAATGCTTTGGGTCTGCTTTTTTGAAATCATCGGTTGGCTTGGGCTCAAGGATTTTTTCCAAGCAGAAACCGGCTTCGACGAGTGGATTGAGGGTTGCACCGAGCGAGCGGCGGAAACTTGGCACATAAACTTGAATCGGCTTAAATCCACTCCACTCACTACCAACCAATTCTGTTTCAAAATAATTGTTCGATTTGAAGTAGATGTAATCGAAGAAAGGATGAGTGACGGAAAATACCAAGTGACCATCGGGGCGCAGGACTCTGTAAAACTCTGCGAACGTACTGCCCCAATCTTCGACGTACTCCAGCACCAGCGGACTCAGCACCATATCGAAGGACGAGCTACCCAGAAAGGTCAGAGGCTTGCTCAAGTCCGCTTGTCGAACATCGGATGCCGTACCAAGCCTTTGCTTTGCCAACTCGACCATCTTCGGACTGGCATCAACGGCAACAACCTCCGCACCACGCTCAATCAACCATTCGGAATAAACGCCGGGACCGCAGCCAGCGTCAAGCACTCTTTTGCCTTTGACCTTTGGCAGTAACGAGAGGGTCGTTGGGCGTTCGTAATACGCGTTATGCGGCTTCGTATCAATAGCTGCCGCGTAAGCCTCGGCTAAAGACTCATAAGCATCAAGAGCTACCGGATTATCGGTCATATGCAGAATTTAATCTCCTCGAAGCCAAGCAGCAATCTAGTGTTAGAGCTAATCTGCTTTTGAACAGCGGAGCGATTAAAAAGTCAGGTTCAACCACTTGCTCGGCTGTGGCTCTTGTTTCAAGACATTCCCATCGGGAACTTCACACAATCTTCGATTGCATAGATTGTCTGCTGATTTACAGTGCCAAGCTTTCTGGATAAACGCGTCTTGTTCAACACTCTCAACTGATGGCAGAGTGTAACCGAATCACTCGCCAAATTTGCTGATGACATTATTCTGGAAGATAAGAACCTGACGAGTTCCTGCCTGTTCGGAACCACGTATCGGATTGAGGTCTGCCAGCCAAATGTCGCCGCGTCTGACCGTCATTTGGCGTCCTCTTCTGACAGCCCTTCAACATACTCTGCCATACCTGCTTCTGCTAAGTTGCGGTCTTCATCAGCAAATTCAGCATACAATGCCGCCAGTTGCGCCTCATCAAGCGCGGGTGTTGTGTTTCGAGCACGGAATTTCAGGAATGCCAGATAACCGGCAACCTCCTCAAGCTCTTGCCTCATTCAACATTTCAATCTGCTCGACAACTTGCTCTTTTGTTGACATAAAATATCCTCCAGGTTCAGCCCGCATTTTATGCCAGGACAGGGCAATTGGCACAATGTTCCAATCGTTCTCCGCAAAGCGAAGCAGCCCAATTAAAGCGGATCGCAATTGCGTGTACGGTAAAACATCCTTCGTTGAGAGGCTGGCTATGCTCGCCGCTCAACGGTCGATGATTTGGTTAGGGTCACCCTCAATTGCAAATGGCTATAAACCAAGCCTGGGACGCCCATTAGAGATCATTGACATCTGTTTTCATGTGGCGTATAGCTTGCCATGCAAACTTACCTTGAGGGCGCGGGGGATCATCGCAAAACGACCACTTCCCCCCGTCTTCCTGTTTTTGACCAACAGGCTTCGAGCAGTTTTTCCGGGCAGCTAAAGGTCAGACATTCTGTTCCATACGGGAAAGCCGTCTCCTTCAAATCAAGCCCCTGAAATAATAATCCCGGAGCCAGGGTATTGCCGGTCGCCGCCATCATCGCGGCCCTGGCTCTAGCGTCGAGAGCCTGCGGTTAGCATTTTCGTCCGGCACCTTCATTGAACACTTCCGCTTTTGCCCGCTCGGAAAAGTTGAGCAGCGCGGCGCGGAATTGAATCTCATATCACCTTTTCCAGATGTCTTCGCAACTCACGCCAATCAAATCGATCCTCGGTATTTCAGGTCTGGTGTCATTCTACGGCGTCAGCATGGCTGCCATCTGGTTTCTCGGTACGGCGCTCGGCGTCACCACGCGCGTCGTGCTGATCGCGTTAGTGTTGTTGACCATCCCGCTCGCCCTGCTGGTCGGTCACTACCGCAAACGGCGCGAAGCGCAGGCCACGGCGGGCGCCACCCTGCCGGCGGCAAGGAACATGACTGCCGCCGCTACGTCCCCAACGTCGTCCCCACACAAGACGGCGCAACTGCCACCGGTCACGGGCACGTACGAAGATTTGACGCGCGCCACCGAAGAAGCGGTGCAGTGGCTGCGCGGCACGAAACTGAGCGGCGCGAAAGCAGGTGACGCGGTTTACGCGCTGCCGTGGTTTGTGATTGTGGGACTGCCGTCGAGCGGCAAGAGTTCGCTGCTGCTTTCCTCCGGCCTCGACTTCCACGTGCTGCCCGGCCAGCGCCAGACCGACCAGAATCTGATCCGCCCGACCGCGAACTGTGAATGGCGCGTTACCGATTCGGCGATGCTGATCGACACCGCCGGGCGTTACCAGAGCGAGGGGCCGGAGCGCGATGAGTGGGCGGCGTTGCTTGAGACGATCAAGCGATACCGCAGGAATCGCCCACTCGACGGCTTGATGATGACGGTCAGCGTGGCGGCGGTGCTGCGCTGGAGCGACACAGAGATCGAGCACCAAGCGAAAATCCTGCGCGCGCGGCTCGACGAAGCGATGCTCCGCGCGCAGGTGCGCTTCCCCGTCTACCTCGTCTTCACACACATCGACCAGATCGAGGGCTTCGCTGAGTTCTTTGAGAGCTTCAGCGCCGACGAACGCGCGCAGGTGTGGGGAACGACGATCCCGCTCGCCCAGTCGCCGCAGGCACACGCCCTCTTCGACTCCGAGTTCGATCAACTCTACGGCAGATTGCTGCGCCGCCGGGTGGTACAACTCGGCACGTCGTCGGCACCCGACAAGCAATTGCGTATCTTGAAATTTCCGGGGCGCTTCCGACGCACGCGCAGCCGCCTCGGCCTCTTCGCGTCGGCACTCTTTCGCCCCAATCCGTTTAGCGAAAACCCTTTGCTGCGCGGCTTCTACTTCACCAGTAGCCCCGGCGTCGGCTCGTTGGGAGCGCGCCACCTGGCCGGGCACGAATTCTTTGCGCAGAATGTTTTCCGCGAGGTGCTGGCGCGCGATGGCGAGATCGTCGCGGCGACCGTCGCGGCGCGGCAGCACCCGCAGCGTTGGCGCAACGTCGCGTTGGCGAGCGCGGCGGCGGCCGTGCTTGTCTTCTTCGTCGGCATGATCGTCTCTTTCTTCGGCAACAAAGCTTTGATTGCCGAAACCCAGGAGCACACCAAAGTTCTTGACGACATCATGGGACCGGTTAATAAAGACCTGTCGCTGGTCGATAGAGACGTGCCGAATCCGGTCACCAGCAACTCCGAGTTGGCGGCGATGGAACGCTCGCGCGAGATGCTGAGTAGGTTGGATGAGTATGAGCGCGATTCGCCTCCGCTTCAGTTGCGCTTCGGCCTTTACTCCGGCACCAGGCTTAACGAGGAAGACTCGATGCACCGTCACATCTACTTCGGGGCGCTGAACATTCGGTTCCTGGAGCCAACCGTTGCGAAGATGAAAGAAGACTTGCAGGCGTTCGTCGACAAGGCAACGCCGGAGGAGTTGCCGGGCGGAGACGCGCTTTCGACCAACGCTACCTCGGCGGCGTCCGAAGAGTATCTCGGACAACATTACGATCAGCTCAAGGCATATCTGATGCTGGTCAAACCGGAACGGGTCGAGCCGCTGTTCCTTGCCAAAGAACTGCGCGAAGAGTGGAAGAAGTTCGCGCCGCCCGGCAAAGAAGAGGAAGCGCTGCGGCAACTCGATTACTACGCGAGCCAGGCGCACCGCGCGGACGCGCCGCACCCGAAGGTGGACGCCCAACTCGTCGCCCAGGCGCAAGAAAAGTTACGCGAATATCCGTTGGTCCGCCGGGTCTA
>JALZJL010000387.1 GCA_030859785.1 Acidobacteriota bacterium | reverse complement strand
CGTTTGCTGATAGTTGTCAAAGAGCGCAGATCGGTTTTGCGTAATTTGATTGGTTGTGCTGTTCTTGGCATCTCCAAAGGGTACGACAAGAGAGCACATTTATCAATTAACTTAAATTACGGTGTACTTAGCGTGTCTCCAGCGCGGATGCGAACTCGCGGCGCGCGAAATTTTCGAGCAGTCGCAGGCCCGCCGCCTGGCTCTTCTCCGGATGGAACTGCACGCCGCAGACGTTGCCGCGCGCGACGACCGAAGCGTAAGCAGTGCAGTACTCAGTCTCGCCAATCACATCTTCGCGCGCCACGGGTGCGCAGTAATACGAATGAACGAAGTAGAAAAATTCGCCGCTCTCAATTCCATCCGTCAACGGATGCGCGCCGCCTCGCCACTCGATTTGATTCCAGCCGACCTGCGGGACGAGCAGACCATTGTCAAAGCGCCGGACGCGCCCGCCCAAGAATCCCAAACCATCATGCCGCCCGAACTCTTCCGACTCATCGAAGAGCATCTGCATCCCGACGCACACGCCAAGCAGAGGCGTCCCCTGCCGCACACGCTCGCCGATCAGCGATTCAAAGCCGTGTTCGCGAAAGGCTTTCATGCACGCGCCGAACGCGCCGACGCCGGGCAGCACCAGACGCTCGGCGTCGCTGAGTAGATTAATGTCACCCGTGACGACGGCCTCGCACCCGGTCGCCGCGAAAGCCTTCTCCACCGAGCGCAGGTTGCCGACACCGTAATCAATAATCGCCACTTTCAACGGCGGACGTGTCACTTCAGTTACAGCACTCCTTTCGTGCTCGGCACACCTTCAACGCGCGGGTCGCGTTCGACCGCCTGACGCAGTGCGCGGGCCGTGGCTTTGAACGTTCCTTCTAAGATGTGGTGCGTGTTGCGCCCGCGCAGGCAGTCGATGTGCAGGTTGCAGCGCGCGGCTTCGGCGAACGAGCGCCAGAAGTGTTCGGCCAGCTCGACAGAGAAGTTGCCAACGGTGTGACGCTGCGTCTCGACTTCGTAGACGAGATAGAAGCGCCCCGACAAATCGATCACCACGCGACACAGAGCCTCGTCCATCGGGACGAGCGCCGAGCCGTAACGCGTGATGCCGGCCTTGTCGCCGAGCGCCTGCGCGAACGCCTGGCCGAGCGTGATCGCGACATCTTCGGCCGAATGATGATCGTCGATTTCGAGGTCGCCACGGCACTCGATTTCGAGGTCGAAGAGTCCGTGCCGCGCGAACAACTCAAGCATATGATCGAGAAAATGGACGCCGGTCGTGATGCTCGCGCGCCCGCCGCCGTCGAGCGTCAGAGCCACGCGCACGTCCGTCTCTTTCGTTGTGCGCCGGACTTCGGCGGCGCGCGTCTGAAGCGTTGATGGTGTGCTCATAAATGTGATGGCTTCCAGCAATCAAAGTTGATTCGCAAAAATCTCGCGTAGCGCGTTTATCAACAAATCGTTTTCCGCGGGCGTGCCGACGCTCAGGCGAAAGTAATCTTTCAGCATCGGGTAGTTACTCACGTTGCGAATCAGGATGTCGCGCCGCAGCAGTTCATCGAACACACGGCGCGGCGCGATGTCGGATCGCACGACCATAAAGTTCGACTCTGATTTGACCGGCGCGAGGCCGCGTATGTTTTTCAATTCGATATACAGCCGCTCGCGCTCGGCGATGATCTTATCAACCAGCGGACGCATCTCCTCGGCGTACATCTCGACGGTCACTTCCGCCGCCGTCTGCGACATCGCGTTCAGATTGTACGGCAGCACCGCTTTACTAATCTCGCGCGTCAACTCCGGCGCAGCCAACAGATAGCCGACGCGCAACGCCGCCATCGCCATTGCTTTCGAAAACGTGCGGAAGACGGCGAGGTTCGCGTGACGTTCGAGCAACGGCACGACTGAATGATTCGTGAACTCGAAGTAAGCTTCATCGACGGCGACCAGGCCGCGCGCCGCTTCAAGTATCTTTATCAAATCGGCGTCATCGATTCGGCATCCGGTTGGGTTGTTCGGCGAGCAGATGATCGTCACGTCCGGCTCGTGTTCACCGACGGCTTTCATCAATGCTTCCGCGTCGTACTTCAAATCCGGCGTCAGCGGGACGCTAATAACTTTGCCGCCGAGCACCGTCGTTATCTGACGGTAAAGCGCGAACGTCGGTTCGGAGATCAGCACCCGCTTCCCTTCCGTGACAGTGACCATCAGCAACGCCTGAATCAATTCATTCGACCCGTTACCGGCAACCACACCCTCCGGCGTCCACCCCGCGAAGCGTGCCAGCTTTTCATGCAAACTCACCGGCGCGAAATCAGGATAGCGCGACCACGCACGAGCACTCAGACGGCGCGCGGTCTCCATCTTGATGGGCGCGGGTGTATCCCACGGATTCTCGTTCTGATTGATCTTCACCGCGCCGCGATCAGGCGTCAGCGAATATGCGCGCAACTCGCGCACGCGCGGCTTGATGGTATCGAGTGGGTCGTGCATATGAACCATTGAACAGTTTTCAGTTTTGAGTTTTTCAGTTTTCGGCTCAAAACTGAAAACTTTTTACTGTTGCCTTCCTATTCAATTCACTTCGCGGTCGGTTGATCTTCGTCCAAACGTATCAGCGCGGAGCGCGCGTGTGCGTCGAGTCCTTCGGCATGCGCGAGCGCGGCAATCATCGGCGCGGTCTCCGCCAATTCCTCGGACGTGTATCGGATGATGCTGGTGCGCCGCAGGAAATCGTTGACGCCGAGCGCCGACGAGAAACGCGCCGCGCCGCCGGTCGGCAGCACATGATTCGGGCCGGCAAAGTAGTCCCCGACCGCTTCCGGCGTGTGCGCGCCGAAGAAGATGGCCCCGGCGTGACGCACACGCGCGGCAGCCGCTTCTTCGTCGCGCATGATGATCTCCAAATGCTCCGGCGCGAGTTCGTTGATGAGCACGCACGCTTCATCGACATCTTCCATCACGAAGATCGCTCCGTAGTCAGCGAGCGAGCGTTCGATGATCGCGCGGCGCGGAAGCGTCGCGACTTGCCGTGTCACTTCAGCAACGACTTGTGCGGCAAGCGTGGGGCTGTCGGTGATTAAAACGGACGAAGCATCTTCGCCGTGCTCGGCCTGCGCGAGCAGATCGGCAGCGACGAAATCGGCGCGCGCCGTGTCGTCCGCGAGCACGACAACCTCGCTCGGCCCGGCAATCGAATCGATCCCGACCGCACCGAAGACCAACTTCTTCGCTGCTGCGACGTACTTGTTGCCCGGCCCCGTAATCTTATCGACGCGCGGAATCGTCTGCGTGCCGTAAGCCAGCGCCGCGACTGCCTGAGCGCCGCCGACCTGATAAATCTCCTTGACGCCCAATTCAACGAGCGCCGCTGCGACCACCGGGGTCTTCGCCAGTGTCTCCGGCGGCGTGACGACGATGATGCGCTCGACGCCGGCGACCTGCGCGGGCACGACATTCATCACCACCGACGACGGATAGCTCGCCGTCCCGCCCGGCACGTACATGCCCGCGCGCTCAACCGGAGTGACACGCTGACCGAGCCGGACACCCCGTTTGTCATTGATCTCCCATGACTCGACGCGCTCGTATTCGTGAAATGCGTGGATGCGTCTGATCGCTTCGCGCAACGCTTCAAGCACGTGCCCTTCGACGCGCGCCGCCGAAGTCCGTAGTGTCTCAGCATCGACACGCAGTTGGTCAGGCCGCAGCGTCACGCCGTCGAAGCGCGCGGTGTACTCGACCAGCGCCGCATCACCGCGAGCGCGCACGTCCTCGATGATCGCGGAGACGTTTCGCATCAACTCGGCGTCAAGCGCAACGTTGCGTTCTTTGATCTTCGCCAGTTTCCGGGAACGATTTTTCTCGTCGCCGCTGTTGATGACTTCGATCACGCTTTACTCTCCACTGCGGTGGTGACTTCGCGCAGAGCCTTGATCAGTCGCGCCACGGCGACGGCCTTCAGTTGATAACTGGCGCGGTTGACGACCAGCCGGCCCGTCGATTCGGTAATCGTCTCGACGACGCGCAGACCGTTGTCGGCAAGCGTCCGTCCCGTCTCGACCAAATCGACGATGCAATCAGCGAGGCCGAGCACCGGCGCGAGTTCGACCGAGCCGGAGAGTTGAATGATCTCGACGGGGACGCCGCGCGCCCCGAAGTGCGCCGCAGCAATGCGCGGGTACTTGGTCGCGACATGCAGCATCCCGTAGACATGTGCGGCGGCACCGTCAGGCGCGGCGACGACAATTCGGCAGCGACTGATGCCGAGGTCGAGCGGCTGCAACACATCCGCTTCGGATTCGAGCAGCACGTCGCGCCCGACTACGCCACAATCGGCGATTCCATGCTCGACGTAAACCGGCACGTCGGCGGGCTTGACGAACACGAAGCGATAGCAACCCGCTACGTCCTCGACCGCGAGACGGCGCGACGCCAAAGCCTCGCCGCTCACTTCGACGCCGGCCCGACCGAGCAGCGTCAACGCCTCGTCCTGCATGCGCCCCTTCGACAGCGCCACCGTCAGCACATGCGGAGTGTTATGAAAGGACGAGGGACGGGCGGCACGTGTCGAACTCGTAGCTCTCTCGCTTAATCCATCTTCACCATCAACCACCGAATCGTTCATGGAGTCCATCAGTGACTCATTCCGCGAGTTGACGTTATTCGGATTCAAGTTCTCACTCTTCATCCTTCGTCCCTCTGTTTGATCCGCACCCGTGAGTTGGCGGCGCGGCGTTGGCGGGCCTCGCGGAAGAGACCGGCGGCGTCTCCGTCCGGTTCGACGATAGGCACGCCCGACGGATGCGTCTGCGCCGGCTCCATCGTGGCCCGTCGCATCAACACTTCGGTCAGTGCGTCGAGTTCGAGCACGAAACCGACGGCTGGCTCGCGTCGACCGAAGTTGACCGTCAGGTCGTCGTAACGGCCTCCGCTGCCGACCCGCGACCCGGCCCCGGCGACGTAAACTTTGAAGACCAATCCGGTGTAATAATCAAGACCTGACACATCGCCTAAATCAACCTCGAACAAATCCGTCAACTCAAGTTGTTCAATGACACCCCATAACTCATCGAGCGCGTCGAGCGCCGCACGCGAACGCGAATTGAAAATCAAACGGCGCGCTTCGTCAATCACCTCGCGCTGCCCGGCGAGTCGCGCCAGTCCCCACTCACCACCCGGCGCCGTCTGCTCTGTGTGATGACGGATGAATTCTTGCAGTGCCGAATCGTCGCGCGTGTCGATGATGCGACGCATCTCTTCGCGCGCCCCGGTGTCGAGCGCAAGTTTCTCCGAGAGGCCGTTGAAGACTTCCACGTCGTTGAGCGTGATGCGCGTTTCGGAACGCAGTCCCAGTCGCTCTAAAACTTCAACGGCGATGAGCAGAGTCTCTATGTCGGCGGCACGTCCGCCGGCGCCGACCAACTCGCAACCGGCTTGCCGACTTTCGCGTCGCCACTCAGCGTGTGAGCGCGACCGCTGGCGGAACACCGAAGCCGCGTAACAGAAACGCAATGGCCGCGTCCGCCCCGCGAAGAGCGTCGCGGCAGCGCGCGCTACTGACGACGTAACATCCGGGCGCAATGCCAACAAACGTCCGTCCGCATCGGTAAAGCGGAATGCGCGCTGCGCCTCCTGGTGACCCATCCCGCGCTCGAACAGCGCGTAGTAATCAAGTAACGGAGTCGCTATTTCTTCGTAACTCCATCCGTCGAAGACCGCCATGCAGCCGTCTTCGATTGATCGCTGCAAGCGCGCTTCCGCGCCGAAGTAATAGCGCATGCCGCCGGGTATTTCCGAGAGGGAGTTCATATAAAGTAAAGCGCTGGATGACCAGGCAACGCCGCGTTTCCTGCTGGTCGTCTACCGATCACTTGCCGCGATAACTAAAACCCGCTGCCGGACATTTCAAGTCGCGGCCAGCGGGTCGTTCGGTTCCAACAGTTTGAGCGCCTTCTACAACCTGCGCCCGACACGGAAGACCGCCAACGCGCCACCGTCACGGCGGTGATGATGATACCGCACGACGTGATGCGGTGCGTTGTCGGTGTAGTGACAGTTCATTAAGTCTGAATAGTCTGAGTGCAGTTTTTTGAGTTTTCAGCCAGCGCAGTATCGATTCACAGTATTGAGTAACGTGATTTGGTTTTCCGTGCGAATTTTTTATACCCGACCCACTCGCGCCCTGTCAAACAGGCCGTGGCAACCGAGCACACATTGAATTCTACATATACAGAGAATCCGAAGCAGGCCGGCGCTGATTTGATAACCATCGTCGGTCACATCCGTCACGTATGAGAAACTCAAAGGACGGGCATGACCGGTGTGAGATAAATCTACCGGTCGTGCCCGTCCTCAGATGCCGCTGATGCCCTCAATGACTTCGCCAGGCATCATTGCTCAATGACTTCGCCAGGCATCATTGACTGTTCGACTTTTGAACTTTGACTTTTGTACTACGCGTTCTCATCGGGCGGGATGGTTAACTCCTGGCCGACTTTGATCATGTCCGGGTCGTTGATCTGATCTCGGTTGGCATAATAGATACGCATGAATTCATCCGAGTCACCGTACTGCTGTTTGCTGATCTTCGACAGCGTATCACCTGCTTTGACGGTGTAAGTCTTCCCGCCCTGAGTGCTGGAACCACCCGCGGCTGCACTTTGCGTCCGGCTCTCATCGACGCTTATTTCAGCATTGATGTCATCGTAGCTTGGGTTGACGAGTTTAATCTGATCCCAGATGGCATTCTTCGCATCCTCGGAAGGCGCGACGCCGCGGACGAAAAGCTTGTTATCCTGCACGTGCAGATTTTGCAGTTGAATGTGCTGCTGGTCAATCGAGTTCAGCACGGTCTGGTATTTTTGTTTGAGTTGATCAAACTGCTGCGAAGCGTTCGGCTGCTCCTGCGCTTTCGTGGCACCGCGGCCAAACATTTTGTCAAAGAGTCCCATTGATAATTTTCTCCTCTCGTTCTGATGAAACGTATGTTTACCCAACTTGATTGTGTTCGACGAACACGTCTATCGCAATGATTGTGCCGGGGAAGCGCGCAATCCCATCGAAGTAGTTTTCCAAGTCAAACCTTTTGATTGCAAAGCATACTTTATGGCGCGGCTTTTGCAGACCCCCTAGCGACGACACTTCTCGCATACTGAATCCGTACAGACACGGTTTCAAAAGCCACCGCTCGGCGGTCATCAACTTTGACACAGGAGGATTGAAAGATGACAGGTATCATCGTATGGATTATCGTGGGTTTGATTGCGGGCTTGATCGCGAAGGCGATTATGCCAGGTAAAGACCCCGGCGGAGTAATCATCACCATATTACTCGGCATCGTGGGTGCAATTGTCGGCGGCTTCGTCAGCAGAGCACTCGGCTTCGGGGGAACCGGGAATGAAGGAGTCGGAGATACTGGGTTCATCATGTCCCTCGTCTTCGCCATAATCGGCGCGCTCATCGTGCTCGCAGTTTATCGTCTCATCACCGGCCGTAGTCTTCGGACATAAGTTGAATCGCCGTCGGCGCTAAATGTAAGTTCTGAATAAGGTGCGTGGCAGTTGTTCTGAGGAGCAAACTGCCACGCACTTTATTTATATTTTGACGTAACTATATCAGCCAGGTTCCCCGCGTGAGCGGTGGTGTGAGTTTAGCCCGGCGTTTCAACGCCGGGAACCGCCACACCGCACACTGCGTCACGTCAGCGACGTGTGAAGAACCGGTTCAACCGTCGCTGCCGCGACGAGGACAATCGTTTGTTCGCTGACCGTGCATTAAATGCACGGCTAAATTCAAGTTCCGCTCACGCGGCAGATCAGGCTGCTATAGTTACATTTTGCCGTTTGTCTCTTTCGTAGTCGCTTCGACTCAACTCTCGTCAAGGTCGAAGCCTTCCAACGAATTTTCCACACCTGTGACTTTGTTTCTCCCGGCAATTCTCTTCTCAAATTCATCATTCAGAGCTTAATGCCCAACGCGCGGATTTCCGTTCGCCATGTGTTCGCCGAAAACATGCCCTAAACGCGCTTACTTCATGTAACCGTTGAAGTTAGCTCCATAAACCGTTGAAAAGATAAGTCTTTACTGCCTGTATCCAGCGTGCTAAATTCCCGCCGCTTGACCGCTACATGGTCACGCAACAAGGGGTTCGCTAATTCGCGCGAACACACGCATAGCACTCGTCAAACAGACTCCGTCCCGTCCGGGTGCTTGGTCGCTGAAAGCTCCCTTCAGGCATTCGCTACACAAAGCAAACACGATGACGATTCATTTTGGAACATCGGGTTGGCGTGCCGTAATCGCTGACGAGTTTACCTTCGACAATGTGCGGAGAGTGACGATGGCCATCTGCCAGTACGTCCGCTCGACTACCGATGGCGGTGAGTCTCGCCCGCTGATTGTCGGTTATGACACGAGGTTTCTCGGCGAGCTGTTTTCGAAACAGTGCGTCAACGTGATTACCGCTCACGGCCTTGATGCGTTGCTCTGTGACCGTCCGACCCCGACCCCAACCATCTCGCACGCGATTCGTGATCGCCGCGCGGCGGGGGCCATTAATTTTACTGCCTCGCACAACCCGCCTGAGTACAGTGGGATGAAATTCTCAACCGCCGACGGCGCGCCGGCCCTACCGGAAACGACCAAGCAACTCGAAGCGTTGATCCGTGAGATTCCGGCGACTCCCGCATCAACCGCGGACGCAAGCCGGAACAACCAATCGGAGTCGTATGATCCGCGTCCGACATACATCGCCGATTTGAAGAACAAGATTCGTTTCGACGTGATTGCAAAAGCCGGGGGTCGCTATGCATACGACCCGCTGTGGGGCACCGGGCGTGGCTACCTCGACTACGCATTGCGCGAACACGGGATTGATGTCGAGACCATTCACGACTGGCGCGACGTAATGTTCGGTGGTCGCTCGCCGGAGCCGGGCGAGGATCATCTCGATGAGTTGCGCGCGGTGGTCAGAGAGCGTGGCTGTGTGCTCGGTTTAGCGACTGACGGTGACGGCGACCGCTTCGGGCTGCTCGACGCGGACGGAA
This sequence comes from Acidobacteriota bacterium, assembly GCA_030859785.1. Classification (GTDB taxonomy): domain Bacteria; phylum Acidobacteriota; class Blastocatellia; order Pyrinomonadales; family Pyrinomonadaceae; genus JACDEG01. Next base: position 18,086 of record JALZJL010000387.1, on the reverse strand, counting down.
CATTCATCACGCCTAACAATCTGATCGCGCTGCTCTTTGATTACCTCGCGGAGTCGCGCGGCTGGACGGGAGGAGTCGCCCGTTCGGTCGCAACCTCGCACCTGGTTGATCGTGTCGCCGAGGCTCGCGGACTGCCCCGCTACGAAACGCCCGTCGGTTTTAAGTTCATCGGCGAGTTAATCAACCAAGACAAGATCACCCTCGGCGGTGAAGAGTCGGCGGGACTCTCGATTCGGGGACACTATCCGGAGAAGGACGGCATTCTCGCTTGCCTGTTGGCCGCCGAAGCGGTGGCGGCGCGCGGCGCTAGTCTCTCCGCGCAACTCGAAGCTTTGTACGCGCGTGTCGGGAGACTTGAAAACGGGCGCATCGGCGTGCGTCTGACGCCAGACATCACCGCGTCGCTTCCCGCACGGCTGAGCCGCGACCCCGAACAGATCGGCGGGCGGCGGGTCGCAAGTGTGAACCGCACAGACGGTGTGAAGTTTATTTTCGATGACGGCGCGTGGTTGTTGATGCGCCCGTCAGGAACCGAGCCGATGGTTCGCATTTATGCCGAATCAGAATCCGCAGATGACTTGGAGGTGCTACTTGAACAAGGCCGCAAATTCTTACTGGATTGACTCCCGACTGACCACGCAACGCCCTTCGATACGCGCGCTGCGTTTAGTTCCTGACGCGCCTGCACGCCTCCAAAGCATCGGCGCGACGGTGGCGCGGGCTGACGCTCGCCGACGCAATTTTGCCATCCCCTCGTGGGTCGCTTTCAGCATGATCGTCCTGGCGACGTTCGCGATGTGTGTGACAGTGACGATGCGGGCTCACGCCGGGAGGCGCGCGGCTGAACAGAAGTACGAAAGCATTAACTCGGACGTTGAACGACTGCGCAACACCAACGCGACTCTTGATCGTGAAGTCAGCCGCCTGCGCACCGACCCGCGGGCGATTGAGGCGGCGGCCCGCACGCGTCTCAATATGGTGCGTGCCGACGAGGTTGTGGTACCGATCAAGTAAGCGTCGGCGGTGTTTGAAAGTCACCGGGGCTTTGTTCACGGGGTAAAAGTTTTACGCTCCCGCTCGTTGTCCGCTAGACGGTTACCCGCTTCGCTTCCCCACTTGTTGACGCTCCCGCCGAATTGCGCGCGACCACACATTCCCCAACGTGGTCGCGCCGCTTCTCGCCGAACTCCCCGGCCCGCTTCAGCGCTCACCGATGCCTCGTCGCCCCATCAGACACGTGTTTGACACCCCGCGGCGGCGTCAACTAATATCGAAATCTCCCTCATCAATTACGTTTTCCGGTGATGCTTGCAACACGCCTTGAACGCCCATCGCGGGAGAGACCAGACCATCATGCCTGAAATCAAAGAGATCACTTCAAACGAGCAAGCCGCCGTCGAACGATGGGAGCAGGAGACGCTCGACCCTGTGCTGCGACAGCGGCCTGAGCGGAAGTCGCACTTCGAGACAGTCTCGCTCGAAGAGGTCAATCGACTCTATACCCCGGCGGACACAACGGACATCGATTTCGAAAATGATGTTTCGTTCCCCGGCGAGTTTCCATACACGCGCGGCATTCACCCGACCGGTTATCGCGGGAAGCTGTGGACGATGCGGCAGTTCGCTGGCTTCGGCACACCCGAAGAAACCAACGCGCGCTTCAAGTATCTGACGCAGCAAGGCCAGACAGGGCTTTCGGTCGCATATGATTTACCGACGCTGATGGGCTACGACGCCGACTCGCCGCTCTCCGAAGGTGAGGTTGGCAAGTGCGGCGTCGCCGTGTCGTCGCTGGCCGACATGGAAGTTTTGTTTGACGGCATCCCGCTCGAACAAGTAACCGTCTCGCAGACGATCAACGCGCCGGCCTCCGTGCTACTCGCAATGTACCTCGTCGTCGCGGAGAAGCAGGGTGCCGACTGGCGCAAGATTTCCGGGACGCTTCAGAACGACATCCTCAAAGAGTACATCGCGCAGAAGGAGTGGATTTATCCGATTCGCCCGGCGATGAAACTCGTCATCGACACGTTCGAGTTCTGCACACGGAACGTCCCGCGCTACAATCCGGTCTCGGTCAGCGGTTATCACATCCGCGAAGCGGGCGCGACCGCGTTGCAAGAGTTGGCGTTCACACTGCGCGACGGCATTGAGTACGTCGAGTGGGGCGTGCGCGCCGGACTCCCCGTCGACGAGTTCGTGCCGCGGATTTCGTTCTTCTTCAACGCGCACAACGATTTTTTTGAAGAGATTGCGAAGTACCGCGCCGCGCGCCGCATCTGGGCGCGGGTGACGCGCGAGCGGTTCGGCGCGAAAGACCCGCGCTCGCTGCAACTGCGTTTCCACACACAGACAGCGGGCGTCTCGCTGACGGTGCAGCAACCGCTTAACAATATCGTGCGCGTCGCGATTCAGGCGCTCGCCGGCGTGCTCGGTGGAACCAACTCGCTGCACACAGATGCTTATGATGAAGCACTCGCGCTGCCGACCGACCGCGCGGCGCTGATTGCGTTGCGCACGCAACAGATCATTGCCGAAGAGACCGGCGTCGCGCACACCGTCGACCCGCTCGGCGGTTCTTACTTCGTCGAATCGCTGACGAAGCAGATGGAGGACGGCGCACTCGACTACTTCGCGAGAATCGACGCGATGGGTGGGATGGTTGAGGCGGTCGAGAAAGGTTTTCCGCAACGCGAGATTCAGGAATCGGCTTATCAGTATCAGAAGGCTGTCGAGCGCGGCGCGCAAACAATCGTCGGCGTCAACAAATATCAGATGGACGATTCATCTTCGGACATCCCGACTCTCATCATTGATGAAGGCGTGCGTGACCGTCAGGTCGAGCGCCTGCAACAGACACGCGACCGGCGCGACAACGGCGCTGTCGCCAACTCGCTCGAAGCACTCAAACGCGCCGCGCAAGCAAATCAAAACACGATGCCCGCGACGATTGAAGCCGTCCGCAATTATGCGACGCTCGGCGAAATCTGCGACGCGCTCCGCGACGTCTACGGACTCTACGAAGAACCGGCATTCTGAACTTAGTGGTCAGTGGTCAGTGGTCAGTCAGCACTGAATAAAGTAAGACCCAAACATTCTTCCGTCCTGCACTGTTCACTGTCAACTGTCCATTGACTACTGCTCACCATGTCTCAAAGAAAGATTCGCGTGCTCGTCGCCAAGCCCGGACTCGACGGGCATGATCGCGGCGCCAAAGTGATTGCCCGTGCGTTGCGCGACGCCGGCATGGAGGTGATCTACACGGGTCTGCGCCAGACGCCGGAGATGATCGCTGCCGCTGCGCTGCAAGAAGATGTCGATGCGGTCGGCGTCTCGATCCTGAGCGGCGCGCATAACACGCTCTGCCCGCGCATCGTCTCGCTGTTGCGCGAGCGCGGGATGGACGATTGCCTTGTGCTGGTCGGCGGCATCGTGCCGCAGGAAGACATCGCGCGCCTCAAAGAGCAGGGCGTCGCAGAGATTTTCCTGCCCGGAACATCCACTGAAGACATCGTTAAATACCTGCGCGAAAACGTCCGGCCTCGCGTGTAAAGCTCTCGTGTAAAGAAGGCCACGCATGACGGACACCCCGCCCGGCGACCCATCATCCACGCTTGTCGTTGAAACCTCTGACCGCATCGCCAGCATTCGCTTTAACCGACCGGCCCGACGCAACACACTCTCACTTGAAACGCTCGATCAACTGGACGGCGCGCTCTCCGCGCTGATCTTGCGCGCCGATGTGTCCGCGATAATCTTCACGGGCACCGGCGATGTGTTCGCCTCCGGCGCGGACATCCGCGAACTCGCCGCGCTGAATCCGGCGACCGCGAGGGATTTCGCCGCGCGCGGGCAGCGCCTCTTTCAGAGAATTGCCGACTCCCCATTGTTGACAGTCGCGGCGGTCAACGGCTTTTGCATCGGCGGCGGCCTCGACCTGGCGCTCGCGTGCCGTTACCGTTGCGCGTCGCCAGGCGCGGTGTTCGCACATCCCGGCGTCAACCTTGGCATCATCACCGGCTGGGGCGGCACGCAACGACTGCCGCGTCTGATCGGTGCGAGTCGTGCGCTTGAAATGTTAATGACGGCGCGGCGCGTGACCAGTAGTGAGGCGCACGAGTGGGGTTTGATTGATCGGATTGATGCGGACGTGCTGCGAGGCGCGCGCGAGTTGTTGAAAGCGTTGATTGATTCACCGGGTGCCTGAATGACGGGCGGGGCGGTGACTTAATGAGGAACGCCGCGACTTGATTGTACATCGACACTCTGTGCTGTTCGGTGAACCCTCTGCTGTGTCTCTCGGGTCAAAATCCATCTGACCCTCGTCACTCAAACACGAAGAGGAACTGCCATTCGATTACAGCAATCCGAACTTCTTCGACAAGAATACCAAAATCGCCGCGACCGCCAGAAAGGTCGCCAGCCAGGGATAGTTGCCCATCGGGCATTTGCTGTCATCACTCATGGTTCTCGCGCCTCTCCCGCGCCCTCCGTCGTTGGTCGACTCAGAAGACGCTTTGCTACATCGGTTGCACCGCGCCCGCTCTCTATGAGAGCATCGCGCATCGCTCAACAGTCTTGCACCATTTTCATTCCAAGATCAACTTTGATGACATCACTCACGCCTACGACACGCGGCCACGTCTCGCGCAAAGCGAGTCGCTTCACCGAGTCGGTGATCCGCGAAATGACCCGCGAAGCACTCAAGCACGGGGCCGTCAATCTATCGCAGGGGTTCCCCGACTTCCCCGCCCCTGAAGCGATTAAGCGGGCCGCCGCCGAAGCGATTACCAGGGACATCAACCAGTATGCAATCACATGGGGGGCGCGCGACTTTCGCGAAGCGATTGCGGAAAAGACCCTCTGGCACCTCGGTCTCGACGTTGATCCGGAGACTGAAATCACCGTCACTTGCGGCTCGACCGAAGGCATGATCGCGACGATGATGGCGACCGTCGACCCCGGCGAAGAGGTCGTCATCTTCGAGCCGTATTACGAGAACTACGCACCCGACGCCATCCTCTCCGACGCCCGCCCGCGCTACGTCCCTCTGCGCCCGCCCGACTGGACGTTCGAGCCTGATGAAGTGCGCGCCGCTTTCAACCACAACACCAAAGCAATTATCATCTGCAATCCGAATAACCCGACGGGCAAAGTCTTCACGCGCGCCGAACTGGAATTCATCGCCGCGCTCTGCATCGAGCACAACACGCTCTGCTTCACCGACGAAATCTACGAGCACATCATCTATCCGCGCGAAGGCAGACAGATCGAGCATGTTTCGATGGCGCAACTTGACGGGATGCGCGAGCGGACGGTGACTATCAATTCCATGTCAAAGACTTACTCCGTCACCGGTTGGCGCGTCGGCTACTGCATCGCGCCGCCCCCGATCACGGGGGCGATTCGCAAAGTTCACGACTTTCTGACGGTCGGCGCGGCGGCCCCGTTGCAAGCGGCCGGCGCGTTCGCGTTGCGCAGTCCGCGTCGGTATTACGAGCAACTGCGAAGCGAGTACGAAGCGCGCCGTGAACTGCTGATGCCGGTGCTCACGGAATCAGGCTTCGAAGTGTTTTCGCCCGACGGCGCATACTATGTGATGAGCGACATCGGCGCCTTCGGCTTCCGTGACGACGTGGAGTTCACGCGCTTTCTGGTGCGCGAAATCGGCGTCGCGTGTGTGCCCGGCTCGTCGTTCTATGCGATGCCCGGTGGCGGCGCGCAGATTGTCCGCTTCTGCTTTTGCAAAAAGGACGAGACGATCAACGCTGCCGCCGAGCGACTAATCAAGCTCCGCTCACGGATTTAACGGGCGACTATATCGGGAAGGAGGTGCGGGCGATGTGGGATACCAAGCGTCAAATCATTTGGCTCGCCGCCGGTCTCGCGCTCGGCACCCTGGTCCTTTATCAGGAAGCTCTCGATGAAACGGGTGCCTTCGACCGTACCTACTTCATCCAACTCGAAATAATCCTGCTGACCATCATCGCCGTGATGTTCTACGTCTACTCGAAGAATAAAGGTTAGAGGTCGGTTCCGTATTACGTCTGACTGCCATCGATCTCTATCTCATCTTGCCGGTTGCATTAATTTGGAGCGGACGTTGATGCCGTCGTTGGCGGCGATCAGGATGCGGCGGGAGTCGAAGATGGATGTGTACGACGGTGTGTAGGAGAGCACGTAGCGGTGCTTGCGCAACTCGTCGCAGATGCTTTTCGCGGCCTCGCGCGGCTCGATAGCGGAGAGGATGCGGCCACCGGTGCCTTCGACCAACTGCTGGATGACCTGCGCCGGCTTCGGCTTGTCGCGACGGAGCGCGCCGCCGGTGCGGTCGGTAATCTGTAGCGAGTAGACGGTGATGTCCTGCATCTGCAACTCACTAAGCGCGTCCTTGAAGCGCGTCTTGCTGCCGCGGTCGAGGCCGTCGGCGACGAGCACGATGACGCGCTTGCGCGTGCCGGCACCGAGCGGGCCGAGCGCCTGGTCGATGACCGCGCTCAAAGCGTCGAACAGATGCGGCTCGCCGCGCTTGCGGAAACTCGGCAGCGCCGCTTCGATCTTTTTGGCGTCGTCCGTCCAGTCGGCGATGATCTCCGCGTTTTCGTCATAGCCAATAACCATCACCTGGTCGCCTTCGTAAATCTCGTATGCGAACTCGCGCGTCGCCTGCGCCAGTTTCTCGACATCGCTGCGCAGCGACAGTGAGTTGTCGACTAACAGCACGATGCGCGCCGGGCCGGGGTCGGGCGAGAAGGCTTGAATCTTCTGCTCGACGCCGCCATCAAACAGCGCGATGTCACGCGCTGTCACCGGGCCACTTGACGAACCGTCACGCGCGGCGAAGACATTGACGAGTGACCCACGCGCGCTGGTCGGGGCGGTGCGGCGTCCGGCCTGCGAAGCCGCCGCGCGGCCCGTGCCGGATGTGTACAGCGAGATGCCGCTGCCGACACCGAGAAGGATGCCGGCGAGCATCAATGCGAAGAAAATTTTGCGGGGTGTGCGCATTTCAGAAACGTCGTCGCCTAAAGCGATTTGCGAATCAATTGATCCATCGTTTGGAGAAGAGGCATTCTTGTTTCGTCTCTCAATTCAGTCGCCGCCTGAGTTGCCGGACGGAGCCTTCTTAGTCGTTTTCCTGGCGGGTAATTTCTGAGGGCCTGCGTCGGCCTGGGGTGTCGTCGCGGCGGCGGCGGGGGCGACGGCATCACCCTTTCCATCTTTGGCTTCTTTAACGTCTTTCGCCTCTGTGCCATCCTTGGCATCTTTGGCTTCCGGCTTTTCTTCGCCGTCCTTATCTTTACCTTCTGATTTCTTAGCGGCATAGTCGGTCACGTACCAACCTGAGCCTTTTAGTTGAAAACTGGTCTGCGACCACTGCTTCTCCAGCTTGCCGCCGCACTCGCTGTGGCGCTTTAGCGGCTGGTCAGAAAGCTTCTGCATGATTTCGATCTGCGCTTGGCATTTCTGACAGGTATATTCGTAAATCGGCATAAACGTGAAAACTCTCCTGATCTGAGTACAGTAACAAAGGGTCTTGATTGCCACGATGGCCGCTCGTGCGACGCGGATTAAAATTATACGAACCGCCGCGAGGAACACGCAACCGGGCGCTGGTGTTTGATGCGTGAACCGGAATCTGTGCGGAGTTTTCTGACGGGCATCAATAAAATTTATCGCGCCACCGTAGTTTTTGTATCACACCCGTGACGCCGTTGCGCTTCCATTCCGTAGTCAGATGTCGGTCAATTGACCAACTTCAGAGTCTTCGCGGGTTGCTGTCTCCGCGACTATCAAGTGACACCCGCTTTACGACATGACCCGCGCTTCGCTATGATGCGCGCCTGACTTAAGACTTTCACGCCGGAGGCGGAACAGGTTTAAGCGCGTGCCCCCTCCGCCACTCCCCAAGCGCCGGCGGTTTCGATTCCACGTTAAGGAGCGCACGTTAAGTTTGTCTTCACAGCGTATCGTACCTTCCGCTGTTCAATCGCTTTCGCTTGAACGCAAAATCAAAATGCACGAAGCGCGCGAAGCGATCATCAATCGCCTCGCGCCGAATATCAACTCAGAGATCGACCTCGACAAATTTTTGAGCGCCATCGTCGCCGAACTCGGACGGATGATGGATGTCGACCGTTGTGACGTACTACAACTGGCGCGTGGTGTCGGGCTGCGCATCAGCCACGAGTGGCGTGCGTCCGACGATGTGCCATCATCGCTCGGCACGACATTTACCGTCGACCTTAAACAACTTGCTGAACGCTTCGACCTTGCGCAGCCGATTCGCCTCGACGACACCAAGCGGCCCGGTCTCGACCCGAAGATTCACCTGTTGCCCGCCGCCCTCGGCACGCGCTCGCTGCTCGTCGTGCCGGTCGTCTTCGATGGTGACGTGCTCGGACTCGTCGGGCTGCACACGACGCGGAGGACGCGCGCGTGGCTCGATGAAGAGGTTTCGTTTCTAGAGTCCATCGCGCGGCAGATTGCGGTCGGCTATCAATACGCACGGCTCTACACCGACAAACAGCGCGAGGCCGAACGGACGCGGGCGCTGCTGGAAATCGCCAACGCCGTCAACGCCCGCTCAGACTTCAGCGAAGTAAGTTCGCACGTTTTAGAGCGCGCGCTCGCGCTGGTCGGCGCCGACTACTGCGCGCTCGGCGTGCTCGAACCTTCGGGCAAAGCGATCAGCCTCGCGGCGTTCAAGGCCGCACCGCACGCCGCGACCGGAGGCGTCCGCGGACTGATTGAGAGCCACGGACAATCCATCGACGTATCGCAGTTCCCGGCGCTGACCGATCTACTGACTGAAGGTAAGACACTACGCCTGCTCGACTCGGAACTGCCGCAGCCGCTACGCGGTGCGTTCAACGCGACGCTCGGTGGTCGCGCGGCGCTGGTCGCTCCGGTGCGCGTCGGCGAGCAGACGTTCGGGTTACTCGGACTCGTGTGGAGCGAGGCGCGCGACGGCTTCGACGAGCATGAGATAGCACTGGTCGAAGGCATCGCGGTGCAGATCGGGACGGCGCTCGAACGCGACCAGTTGTCGACGGAGGTGATGCGCTTAAAGAGCGTGCTCAGCGAGCGGCGCATCGAAGACCGAATCATTGGACAGGCACCCGCGATTCGCCGCGCTATCGAATTGGCATTGAGCGTCGCCGACACGCAGACTTCGGTACTGTTGCAGGGCGAATCGGGAACCGGCAAGGAACTACTCGCCAACCTGATTCACTACAATTCGCGGCGCAAGGATCGTCCATACATCAAGCTCAACTGCGGCGCGATTCCCGAAACCTTACTCGAAACGGAATTGTTCGGCCACGAGCGCGGCGCGTTCACCGACGCGCGGGCACGCCGCCGCGGACGCTTCGAAGAGGCCGACGGCGGCACTCTGTTCCTCGACGAAATCGGCGAGATGAGTCTGTCGGCGCAGGTGCGTCTGCTGCGCGTGTTGCAGGACGGCGAGTTTACGCGCGTCGGCGGCAATGATGTGCTGAAAGCAGACGTGCGTGTCATCGCCGCCTCGAACGTCGATCTCGAACGCGCGGCGGAACAGGGAGGGTTCCGCCGCGATTTGTTCTACCGTCTGTCGGTCTTCCCGATTCGGTTGCCGGCGCTACGCGAGCGGCCCGCCGACATCCACATGCTCGTCATCCACTTTCTCGATCACTACAAACAGAAGACCGGACGCTTCATTTCCGGCATCTCGCGGCGGGCATTGCAGGCGCTGGTCGACTACGACTGGCCGGGCAATGTGCGCGAGTTGGAGAACGCGATTGAGCGCGCGGTGATTATCGCGTCGGGGCGACAGATCGACCTCGACGACCTGCCCGAAGGAATCAGCCGCATCGTCCGCGACGAGCGCGCCAACACGCGTGGCGAGCGCGAGCGCGCAGCGCAGGAAGGGCGCCAGGTGAAACTCGAATTTGCGCTCCCCTCGACTATCAACGACATCGAACGTCACGCCATCGAAGCGACGCTCGACTACACCGGCGGCGACAAGACACGCGCCGCCCGCGCGCTCGGCATCGGGCGCAAGACGCTCTATCGTAAGCTGCAACAGTACAGCGGCGACGCCGACGGAGCCGCTGACGGTGAGTGACAACGCGCATCGCCTCACAGCGCGCGTGTGGTTCAAAAGGACGGCGCGAGTCAGCGAGGCCTGAAGCCGCGATCAGCATCACGGCGCTCGCCAATGTGCCGGAATGTTTCGCCACCTTTGAGCCGCGCCATCACGGCAAACTTTACATTGCGCGGCCCTATAAGCTTTGTGCTATATTTTCGGCGTCGATGGGCAGGGAAAATCCTTTAACTATTATTGACATACGCAATACAGCTTCTTAACTGCTAGAGAGGTCGCCTATGACTAACCAACAACTTCGCGTGCGCGAAGAGGACACGGATGTTTCGACGCGGCTCGCTTATTTCGTTATTGGCGGAACCATCGGCGCTGTCGTCGCGCTGTTGTTCGCGCCGAAGTCAGGCCGTGAGTTGCGCGGCGACCTTGCCGACGTGACTCGTAAAGGCGTCGACCGCACGCGCGAGACGGCGACGCAACTCGGCACCAAAGCGGGCGAATACTATGAAGTCGGGCGCGAGCGTGCATCCGATCTGTACTCGACGGCGGCGGGCAAGGCTGGCGAATTGGCGGACTCGGCACGCGAGGCGGCGGCGCGCAAAGGCGAACATCTTTCCGCGGCCATCGAAGCGGGCAAGCAGGCTTACGTCGAAGAGAAGCGCCGCACCGAGGCCACTTCAATGGAACCGGCCCCGACCTACTACGAAGGTGAGCCGAAGAAACTTTAGATTTTTAATTGCCCAAACTCCGAATCGCGAACCGGAATTTGAAAACAGAAACCTCTCACGTACCCAGGCACAGGTATTTTGTGATGAGGTTGAATGAACCAGATGCCAGATGTCGGATATCAGATGTCGGACAGTACACCTGCCGAGGTCCCGGACTAACACACGGCATCTAGCATCCAGCATCTGTTCCTCACTGGCTTTCACTTTTGCCTTTTTACTTTTGCCTTATTAATTATGACCTCGCTGGCATTGCAAATGAGCACCAACGACCCGGCGTTCTGGGTGATGGTCGTCGTGATGATTTCGTTCGTCGTGATCGCGGCGGCGATGATCGCGGTGGCCGTCGTCGTCAGCCGCGTGATCCGCATTGTCGGCAACCTTGAACGGCGTGTCGAGCCATTGATGGAAGGAGTCAGCGCACTGACCGAACAGGTTAAGCTGATCGCCGCGCAGGGTAAGGAGATTGCCGAGCAGGTCAACCTGATGTCGAATCACCTCTCGGTGGCGACGTTGCACTTCTCCGAGTCGATGGCGCTTGTCAAAGAAGAGGTGCGCGACCTGAAGCAGATCGTCGGCGTCTCCGCCGAGATGGCGCGCGACAAGGTCGAGATAATTAGCCGCACTATCGATCACACGCACGGCCAGATGGCAGCGACCACTTCGTTTATCAACGCGCGCATCGTCGAGCCGGCGCGTGAGATTGCGGCGATTATGGCCGGCGTCCGGCGCGGCCTCGAAGTGCTGGTCGCCCCCGCGCCAAAGCCGATCAACCAAACCTATGGGGAAGATGAATTGTTCATCGGTTAAACAGCCCGCTTCTTCGCCATGAAGTTAAAAGTCCCGATTCCCATGTTGAAATGTGGAATCGGGACTTTTAACTTCGTGGCGAAGAAGCGCTGTTACGGAGCATCGAAGAACAAGCCACTGACGACCGCGTTCCACCCGCCCGTCCGCGTCACACGCAACCGCACTTGACCACTCACATTCCACACCAGATACCGCCCACCGGTGAAGGCTGTGATTGAGCGGGTGTCGAGCACCGCGCCGGTTGCAGCGTCTGACACCTCAATGCTCTCCGCCCTCCCTCCGCTGTCCCAGTCCAGACAGTACAGCGCGACTTGATGCGTCTGCCCGTCGGTGATGTTGATGTCGACGGTAAACGACTGGTTGGCATACCACGTCGCCGCGACGCGGTCAGTACCGGCAGCCTTCTGTAACGCCCGCGCGTCGGCAGTCGATGCGGCCCATGTCCAGAAGAGATTGTCGGCGGGCTTCACCCCGGCATATGACGGCAGGCTCGTCGCGTCGCCGAGCACTTGATAGCCTTGCGTGCCGTATGCGCCGCGCCAGTTACCTTGTGTGGTCGTATCGGTGCGCACGAATGAGGCCGTCGCGCCGCCGCTCACTGCCGGAGCATCAAAGAACAAGCCGCTGACGACCGCGTTCAGCCCGCCTGTCCGCGTCACACGCAACCGCACTTGACCACTCACATTCCACACCAGATACCGCCCACTCGTGAATGTTGCGACCGAACGGCTGTCGAGCACCGCGCCGGTTGCGGCATCCAGCACCTCAACACTCTGCACCCGTTGTAAGTTGTCCCAGTCCAGACAGTACAGCGCGACTTGATGCGTCTGCCCGTCGGTGATGTTGATGTCGACAGTGAACGACGAGTCCGAGTACCACGTCGCCGCGACGCGGTCCGTACCGGCAGCCTTCTGTAACGCCCGCGCGTCGGCAGTCGATGCGGCCCATGTCCAGAAGAGATTGTCGGCGGGCGTCACCCCGGCATACGACGGCAGGCTCGTCGCGTCGCCGAGCACTTGATAGCCTTGCGTGCCGTATGCGCCGCGCCAGTTACCTTGTGTGGTCGTGTCGGTGCGCACGAATGAGGCCGTCGCGCCATCCGTGGGCGAACCGGCGGTGAAGGCCACGTTATCGAACGTCGCGGTTGATACCGCTGCGTTGTTGTGCGCGGTAACCGCGAGGCCGATGTAAACGTCGCTCGCCATGTTGATCGGCACGCTGCCGACCAGGGACCAGTCGACGCCGTCGATTGATTGATAGCCGGCGAGCGTGTTGCCGGTTCTCACCAGTTTCACCCAGTAGGGCGCGGTGACATTGAGGCCGGGCGTATGGCTGCTGCTTCCGCCCGTCGCGGTGCGTCGCTGGAACGCGATGCCGTTTCCGGGCGTGACAACAATCATCGCGTGACGCGCGTTCGCGGTCAGGCTTTCGCGGATCATCAACCCGGCCTTAGCCCATAAGTCAGTGTTTTCGACGCCGACGACGCGGGCGATTAACTGTCCGTCACCGCTGAGTGTCCGGTAGGCATAGCGGAACGCATCCGACGTGTTCCAGATGTCCGCGCCCGAACCTTCAATCGTCCACGTCCCATTGGCGTAGGCGGTCGTGCCCGTGAATCCGACGTTGCCGATATCCTGCGTGCTCCACCCGCTCGGCAGCGTTCCGCCCACCACGCGGAACGTGGCGGTGTATGTCGTGTCACTGGCCGGGGTGGCAATCTCGTGAGTCGACGCGCCGCCGTTCGACCAGGACTCAAACTCGTAGGTCGTGCTGTTGACAGTCTGTGGCGAGACGGCCCCGATGGCGCGGATCACGCCGACCACGCCGAGGGTCGCAGACGGAGCGGAACGTGGCTGTCCATCGAGCGTCACTTGCAGCCCCGGCGGGCTGGTCTGAAGCGTGATCGTCGAGGTGCGCGGCTGAACGTCGCGGAAGGATGTATGCGTCTGCCCCTGCGCGTCGGTGACCCGCAGGATAATGCGATAGAAAGCATCCGCGGCGGTGTAGGCGAGCCGCGTCGCGGGCGTGAACGAACCATTCCGACTGCCGCTCGTCGGCGGAAGGAACGGGCGACTTTCCGCGCCGCCAAAGAAATCCACTTGCCATGTAAACGCGCTCGGCGGCAGGGTGCCGTTCTCCGGATCGGTCGCCGTGCCGGAGAAGGAGATCGTTTGGCCCGCGCTGTAGAGCGTGCCTGCCGCCGGAGTGACGATGGTTCCGACCGGCGGTTGGTTGGCGGTGACGGTCAACGTTGCGCTGTTACTAGTGACCGTGCCGAAAGAGTTGGAGACGACGACGCGAAACTGTGCGCCGTTGTCGGCGGCACTAGTGGGCGGCGTCGTGTAGGTCGCGGAGTTCGCGCCGGAGATGTTGACGCCGTTTCGCTGCCACTGGTAAGAGAGCGGTGCCGTGCCCGACGCGCTGACGGTAAATGTCGCCGTCTGTCCGACCGACACCGTGCGATTCGCCGGATGGGCCGTGATGCTCGGTGCCTGGCTGGCGGTGTAGACGATCCGGTAGACACCGCCGCCATTACCCCGCGCGAGGTAGTAGAGGCTGCCGTCGGCGCTCACCTGCAAATCGACCGGGGCGGAGATGCCGGTCGCAAAGTCGGTGACGGCGTTCGTCGACGGGTCGAGCCGCCTGATCCAGCCGCCGCAATAATCTGCGAAGAAATACTTGCCGACGTAATCCGCCGGGAACTGCGTCACCGATGGATTATAGAAAGTGCCGCCGGTAATCGCGCAGGTCGTGCCGTCGTTCGGATACTCGTAGACCGGGTTACTGAAACCCGAATTCGAGCAACTGCCTTCGCATGTCGGCCAGCCGAAGTTCGCGCCGGGCGTGCCCTCGTTAATCTCTTCCCAGGCGCTCTGCCCGACATCATTAATGAAGATGCGGTCTGTCCCCGGCTGAACGGAGAACGTGAACGGATTGCGCAGGCCGAGCGTCCAGATGGCGCGATTCTTCCCTGCCGCGGTCGTGTAGAACGGATTGTCCGTCGGGATTGATCCGTCGGCGTTAATGCGCAACATCTTGCCGTGTAAATTGGCGAGCGTCTGCGCGTTCGACGCCGTCGCGTTCTCGCCGACCGCGATGTACAGCTTGCCGTCGTTACCGAAGTGCATCGCACCGCCATTGTGGTTGGTCGCGCCGGTCAGGTTGTCGAGTTCGAGGATGATCAATTCGCTGCCCGCGACGGCAGTATCGCCGCTGGCGGTGAAGCGGCTGACGCGGTTGTGCTTCGGTGAGGTGGCCGTCGTGTAGTAGACGTAGACGAAACCGTTGCTCACAAAATTCGGATCGAAGGCGACGCCGAGCAACCCGCGCTCACCCGCTGAATCGACGGAGACGGTCAGGAACGGAGTCGAGAGTAGCGCACCGTTCTTAATCACACGCACCTGCCCGCCCTGAAGGCAAACGAAGAGTCGGCCATCCGGCGCGAACGCCATCGCCGTCGGGTTCGCGATGCCACCGGCGATTTGCGTTTCGGCGAACCCGTTGGGCAAAGACGCGGCGCGCGTGTCTGCCTGCGCCAGCATGCACAGCAGTGTGATGGCGAGGAGAAATCGGACGGACGCCGCCGCACCGCGCGTTGACTGGCGCGTTGATTGTTGGTGCCGTTGCTGTGTGTCCTCAGCGACCTTGATGGATGACCTGTGCTCGATGTTCATATGTACCCTCTCACGGCGCGGTCAGCGCGCTTCGTAGAATATGTGGAAAAGCAGTGTGGTTAAATTTAACTGCGCCGCGATTACTGGCGGCGTGCGAGACAGAGCAGCGCAGACAGAGAGCGCGATCAATAGCGCCAGGGTCTGCAAACGTGTCGGGTGGTTTGTGATGGCAAGTGAGTCAAGACTAATTCGCCGCCGCGAAAGTTGTCAACGAAATTCTGTGTTACGCGACGAGAAGGGCTACTTTCGCATTTGAAGTTGGGTAAGTTATGATTGCGGATTCACGACTGTCACCACGCTGGCACGACTACCAGCGAACGGCGGGATTTAACGAAGGCAAGATTTTTTTATGTCCACCGCAGAAACTCCACTCAACTTAAAGAAGACCGTTAACCTGCCGAAAACCAACTTCGCGCAGAAAGCCAATCTCGGGCAAGCCGAACCCGCGCGCCTGAAAAAATGGACGGACGCCAACCTCTACGAAGCGATCCGCCGCGCACGCGCGGGGCACGAAAAGTTTATCCTCCACGACGGCCCGCCCTATGCCAACTCCGACATCCACATAGGCACCGCGCTTAATAAAATATTGAAAGACTTCGTCGTCAAGTCGCGAACGATGATGGGCTACGACGCGCCCTACGTCCCCGGCTACGACTGTCACGGGCTACCCATCGAACTGTACGTCGATAAAAAACTCGGCGCGAAGAAGGCGAACATGCCCGCCACGAGCGTGCGCCGCGCGTGCCGTGAGCACGCCGCCGAGGCCCTGAAGCGACAGACGCGCGACTTTCAACGGCTCGGCGTGCTGGGATTGTGGGACGACCCGTACCTAACGATGTCGAACACGTATGAGGCGGAGACGGCCCGCCTGTTCGGTCGCTTCGTCGAGCGCGGTTATGTGTATAAGGGAGCGCGCCCCGTCTACTGGTGCATCCACGACCAGACGGCGCTCGCCGAGGCCGAAGTCGAATATGCCGAACATACCAGCCCGTCCGTCTACGTTAAGTTTCCGTTCGACGGCGACCCGTCCAACATCGACCCGGCGTTGGCTGGGCGCAAGGTTTTCTTTCTGATCTGGACGACGACACCGTGGACGCTGCCGGCCAATCTCGGCATCGCTGTCAATCCCATCTTCGAGTACGCCGCGCTGGAGAACGGCGACGAAGTTTACATCGTCGCCAGCGAACTCGCCGGCGCAGTCGCGGAGAAATGCGGCTTCGTTGAATCGAAAATTCTCGCGCGATTCTCCGGCGCGCGGCTCGACCGTTTGGAGTGTCGTCATGCGTGGCTTGATCGACCGAGCCTGGTGATGCTCGGCGAGCACGTCACGCTCGGCGGCGAGGCTGACGCGGAAACCGAGTTAGATGTCAAAGACGCGCGCGATAGAAAGGTGACGGGCAAAGGCGCGGGCACCGGCTGCGTTCACACCGCACCCGGCCACGGCCACGATGACTTTGTGATCGGCGGCAAGTATGGACTCGAAGTCTACTGTCCGGTTGATAGCGCCGGGCGCTTCACGTCAGATGTCGAAGGGTTCGCCGGTCAGACGGTGTTTGAAGCGAATCCGAAGATTGTCGACTTTCTGCGCGAGCAAGGTTCGCTGCTGTTCAGCGAAGAGTACAAGCACCGCTACCCGCACTGCTGGCGCTGCAAAAATCCGGTGATCTTCCGCGCGACGCCGCAGTGGTTCATCTCGCTCGATGCGCTTTCGCGCGAGACACCGCTTGATGTTGAGCAGGATGAGGACGGGCGTGACCGCACGAACTTTACCGAGAATGAAACTGACGCGCCGGAATCATTGCGCGAAGGGGCGCTACGCGAAGTGGCTAATGTCGAGTGGATTCCGGCGTGGGGCGAAGACCGGATGCGCAACATGCTGCGGGGCCGCCCCGATTGGTGCGTCTCGCGGCAGCGTGTGTGGGGCGTGCCGATCCCGGCTTTCTACTGCGCGCGGTGCGATGAACCAATCGCCGACCACAACGTCATCAACCGTGTCGCCGACATCTTCGCGCGTGAATCCTCCGACGCCTGGTACACACGCGATGCGAAAGAGTTGCTGCCCGACGACTTCACCTGCCCGCAGTGCGGCAGCGCGGAGGAGTGGCGCAAAGAGACGGACATCCTCGACGTGTGGTTCGACAGCGGGTCGTCATCAATCGCGGTGCTGGAAAAGTACGAAGGTCTGCGCTGGCCGGCGGAAGTTTATCTGGAAGGCGGCGACCAGTATCGCGGCTGGTTCAATTCATCGCTGATGATTGGACTGGCCGCACATCGCGCCGCGCCTTACAAAACGGTACTGACGCACGGCTGGGTTGTCGACGGTCAAGGCAAAGCGATGCACAAGTCGACGGGCAACGCCGTGTCGCCGAACGATGTCATCAAAGAGTCGGGGGCGGAAATCCTGCGGCTGTGGTCGGCGTCGAGCGATTACCACGAGGACATGCGTTGCTCGGCGGAAATCTTACAGCGCGTCGCGGACGGCTACCGCAAGATACGCAACACGGCACGCTTCGCGCTGGGCAACCTCGACGGATTTGATCCGGTGCGCGATGCGGTCGACGAAACGGAATTGCAGGAGATCGACCGGTGGGCGCTCGCCGAACTCGACGCCGTGACTGAGCGCGTGCTCGAAGCTTACCAGGCTTACGAGTTTCATACGGTCTATCACACGCTCTATCACTTCTGCACGGTGACACTATCGGCGCGCTACTTCGACATCATCAAGGATCGCCTCTACACGTTCGCGCCGAAGTCCCACGCGCGCCGTTCGACGCAGACCGCGCTCTATCGCATCTGTGA
>JALZJL010000225.1 GCA_030859785.1 Acidobacteriota bacterium | reverse complement strand
AAGGGGGAGTGGCGGTTCTCGACTGGCATACGGAGACGGCGTGCAACACTTATAACTACAAGAATTATTTGACTGTGCTGCGGCATATTTTGGAACCGATTCTGGAAGACGGAGATGCGTGGATTGCAACGCCCTGGGAGATCACTCAACACTGGCAGCAGAGGTCGGTGAAATTATTCAACCGTGACAGGTGACAGGTGACAAGAAAGAGTTAACCGTCCTGTCACGGCTGATTAAGACGCACAAGCTTCGCCATTTGCAATGTGAACGGATATTACAAGCAGAAGGTAGAACAATCATCAAAAACGACATGAAGAAAGATCAATCCATCGCGGCGGTGGCAGTGGTCGGTTCGGGATACTGGGGCCAGAATCTGGTGCGAAACTTCCAGGATCTCCGCGCGTTAGTAGCAATCTGTGATACGGATGAAGGGCAGCGGCGTGCTTTGAAGGAGCAGTACCCGGCGTGCCAAATCCTCAGTTCGTATGCTGAGGTGCTGAGCGATGACACCATTGAAGCTGTTGTCATTGCCACTCCGGCTGAGACGCATGGCGACCTCGTGCGTGAAGCGTTGCTTGCCGGGAAAGATGTTTATGTGGAGAAGCCTCTGTGTCTCGACGTGCCGACGGGTGAGGCTCTGGTCACACTGGCGCGAGAGAATAACCGCATCCTGATGGTCGGACATCTGCTCTGGTATCATCCGGCGGTGCTCAAGCTGAAAGAACTAATCGAGACCGGCGAACTGGGTCGCATCCGGTACATCTATTCGAACCGTCTCAACCTCGGTAAGATTCGACGCGAAGAAAATATTCTCTGGTCGTTTGCTCCGCACGATATTTCTGTGATCCTCGGATTGCTCGGAGAGATGCCGGATTTCGTACAGTCTCAGGGCGGCAATTATTTGCATCAACAAATTGCCGATGTGACGGTGAGTCTTTTGTCTTTTCCGAGCGGCATCAAAGCGCATATCTTCGTTTCGTGGCTGCACCCGTTCAAAGAGCAGAAGCTGGTCGTCGTCGGGGATCGCAAGATGGCGGTCTTCAATGATGTCGAGCCGAAGGATAAGCTGTTGCTCTATCCTCACTCGATAGAGTGGAAGAATCAGATTCCAGTCGCGAGCAAGGCGCAAGCTGAGCCGGTGCTGATTGATTCATGGGAGCCTCTGCGCGCCGAATGCCTTCACTTTCTTGAGTGCGTCGAGTCACGCCGACGCCCGCGTACTGATGGTGAAGAAGCTCTTCGAGTATTGACCGTTCTCCAACAATGCCAGCGAAGCCTGGAGTCGCAAACTCCGCGCCATACGGATGCGCCTGCGTCCGTCGCCACTGCGCCTGCCGCGACGGCTCCTTCAGCGCGACCATTTTTCGTGCATCAATCAGCGTTCATCGATGAAGATGTTGAGATCGGCGAAGGCACTAAAATTTGGCACGTCTCTCATATCTTAAAGAATTCGCGCATCGGCAGGAAATGTAATATCGGGCAGAATGTGGTGATCGGGCCGAATGCGAGCGTCGGCGACAATGTGAAGATTCAGAATAACGTGTCGGTCTATGAAGGCGTGACGTTGGAGGATGGTGTCTTCTGCGGCCCATCGATGGTGTTTACGAATATCATCAATCCGCGCAGCGAGGTTCCTCGCATGCATGAACTCAAACCCACACTGGTCAGGCGCGGCGCCTCGCTCGGAGCAAACTGCACCATCGTCTGTGGCACGACCATCGGGCAATATGCTTTTGTCGGAGCGGGCGCGGTCGTGACGAAGGATGTTCCGGATTACAGTCTCGTCGTCGGAACACCGGCTCGCGTGGTCGGTTGGGTTTGCTCGTGCGGTGAAAAGCTCAAATTCATCGACGACGCCGCGACGTGCGCGGCCTGTGGCAAGCAATATCTTCAGGTCGAAGACGGCGAGACTAAACGGAGAATTGTGCGAGAGATGGCAAGTTGAGATTCCGGCCTCAAGCGATTCGGTAAAGTTTCAGAGACATGTTTTTAGAAAGGTAAGTGGTTGAGAAAATCATGATAGATGCAAAAGTCAGCGCGGTGATTCCGATTCTGGATTTGAAGCAACAATACGTTGCCATCCAGGATGAAATTAACGCAGCCATCCAGGGTGTGTTGGAGAGCACGCAGTTTGTGCTCGGCCCTGCCGTCAGCGAATTAGAGCGACGTGTGGCTGCTTATTGCGAGTGTCAGCATGGTATCGGAGTGGCTTCCGGGACGGACGCGCTGCGCCTGTCGTTGGCGGCGCTTGAAATTGGTCCTGGCGACGAGGTCATCACGACGCCGTTCACATTCGTTGCTACCGCCAATACCATCTCGCATAGCGGTGCCAAGCCCGTCTTCGTTGATATTGAACCCGGAACGTACAACCTTGATCCGGCGGCGGTTGAAGCTGCGATTACGCCTCGCACTAAAGCCATTATGCCAGTTCATCTCTACGGCCAGTCAGCCGAGATGGATACCATTATGAACGTGGCCGAACGTTATGGCTTAAAGGTGATCGAAGATTGCGCGCAGGCCATCGGCGCGCGTTACAAAGGAAAACGCTTAGGTTCAATAGGTCACATCGGGTGCTTGAGCTTCTTCCCGTCGAAGAATCTTGGGGCTTATGGCGATGCCGGGATGGTCGTGACTAATGACAAAGGGTTGGCGGAAAAAATTGACGTGCTGCGCCGGCAGGGCGGTCAGAAGAAGTACTACCATGAAGTGCTCGGCTTCAACAGCCGTCTGGATACTTTGCAAGCCGCCATTCTGAACGTCAAGCTGAACTATCTGGAGCAGTGGAACGAGGGTCGCCGAACCGTGGCTCACAGATACAACGATTTGCTATCCGACATGCCGGTGGTCACGCCGTACGAGTCGCCGGATAGCCACCACGTCTATCATCAATACACGATTCGGATTCCACAGAGGGATGAATTGGCGGCCCACCTCAAGGAGCATGGGGTGTCGACGATGATTTACTATCCGATTCCGCTACATCATCAACAGCTCTACGCCGAGATGGCGACTTTGCATTTCCCGAATGCCGAGCTTGCGGGCAGGGAAGTTTTATCTCTACCGATCTTTCCTGAACTGACTGAACGCGATCAGGAATTTATCGCTGATACCATCCGAGGCTTTTTTGATGGCCGTTGAGAGTCAAATGCTACCGCTGGTGACGGTGATTATGCCTGTGCGCAATGAGCAGAAGGCGATCAGTCTCAGCCTCGGTTCCGTGCTCGCGCAGGATTATCCGGCGGAGCGTCTCGAAGTTCTCGTGGCGGACGGGATGTCTGACGACGGCACACGCGCTATCGTCGGAGAGATTTCGCGGCGCGACCCGCGCGTGCGCCTGGTTGATAATCAAGCCCGGATCATGGCCGCCGGATTCAATACTGCATTGGCGTCTGCACGCGGTGAAGTCATCGTGCTCTTAGGTGGTCATTCTGAAATCGCCGTAGATTTCGTGCGGGAAAGCGTCGCGCTCCTCAGAGAGCATCCGGAAGCATGGTGCGTCGGCGGCCCGATTTCGCATGTCGCTCACAGTCGCTTCGGCAAGGCGGTGGCGGTGGCGATGTCGCATCGGCTGGGAGTCGGCAATGCCTCTCATCATTTCGCCAACTATGAAGGTTATGCCGAAGGAGCGCCGTTTCCCACGCTGTGGCGCTGGGTGTTCGAGCGCGCCGGAACGCTCGATGAACGACTGGTGCGTAATCAGGATGATGAGTTCTATTACCGAATCAGACAAGCCGGAGGCAAGGTCTATATTTCGCCGCGAATTCGCTACACGTATTTCGTGCGTGAACGGATGCGGCAACTCTTCCGGCAGTATTTCCAGTATGGATTTTGGCGCATCCCGGTGATGAAGAAACATCAGCGGCCAACCACAGTGCGCCAGGTGATACCTTCGTTGTTCTATCTCGCGTGCATTTGCCTGCTGCTGATCGGAGCTTGGTTCAGGCAGCCTCTGATTGCATTAGCGTTGCCTACGTTGTATGGAAGCGCGTTAGTAGCGGTTGGATTGAGTGTCTTACCGAGAGTCGGCTTGCAAGTCGCCTGCCGGGTTCCTTTGGCGATTGCCACGCTCCATGCCGGCTACGCTTTAGGATTGATGTATGGCGTCTGGGCCAGTTTCTTTCAGCCCCGGGCATGGGACACTGGTGGTCAAATGGCCACCATCAGTCGTTAGATTTTTCGGCACGCGTACAGTTTAAAGAAAACGGGCAACGGATTGCTGAATCCAAGATTGGAGTCGAGCAATCCGCTGCCAGTAATTTTAGCTACGAAGTCTGCTCAGCGCGGCAGCACGACAAAGGCGTTAAACTCTTTGGGCGTGTGGACCGGAGGAACCATCAAAGCATTAATCGGCAAACCGGCTCCGAGTATCGGAGTCACTGCCGTCAGGTTCAAAGGTAGCACCACATCTGCCCCGTAGTAGGTTCCAGTCGCCACGGGCGCACCGAAGTAATTCTGTGCGTCACGTATCTCAAACTGCTGGCCGACCGCGAGTCCGGTATTGGCAAGGCTGACCGTCACCGTGTTCAGGTTGTCCCAGTTGATCACTGTGATGTGAGCGCGCCCCGCTTCGTATCTGTTGGGACGCACGATCACATTCATGCCGGTCGGACGTGAAGCCGTGAAGGTACTATTCACGTCGAGTCCAGTGGCTTGCTTCCATCCACTGAAATTAAGGGGATTTGGCGAATACGTAAACGGCGTTGCCTCTCCCTTGTGGTATGCATTGTTGTTCCAAGTGTATTGGCGCGAGCTAGGAAGCGCGCCTTCGTACCATAACAATCCTATATCCCCGACTATCTTGTTCCCCGTAAACGTAACTGGATTCCACACGCCGAAACGTATCGCGGGTGCGCCTCCGATGATGTGATTTACTGTCACCGTCAGGTCAAGGTTGACGACCCCGCCCGTACCCCAGAAGACGGCATTGCTGCCATCCGCGAGAGGCGAATACAGGCAGTTGTCAGTGAACTTGACGCGCTCAGCGGGCTGCTCTCCGATCCACACAACAGTGTTGAAGCCATGATTGGTGCCCAACGTCGCAGGGTTAAAGATCGTGTTGCCTGTCATGTACACATCTTTAATGCGCGCCTCATCACTGCCATAGATCTGGAGGTTGTGACTGAACTGCTGGAACATCAGGTTGTCGGTGATATCCTTGCGCCCCGCGATGTTCTGCACGTAAGCGGTCGTGCCCCATGATCGCTCCAACCCAATGAAACCGATGTAATACATGATGTTGCCGTACATCTCGTAGTTCTCCGCTGACGCGAATGCAGACGTGCCCATCAGATCATGGAAGACACAGTTGATCACCTTGAGGTTATCGCCCATGACCGCAAATTCGCCTGGACGGTCCGGCGCCCAGCCGGTCGCAAAGACTTTTTTGGTGCGTAAGGTGGCGAACTCTAAGCCGATGTACCTGGTGAAAGCGCCGTAGACCTGTAATTGGTAATCAATGTCGATGATGGCGCGCTCGCCAGGATAGGCGCGCACCGTGATGGGTGCGGCGGAGGTGCCAGTCACCGACCAATATGACGTGTCAGGTTCGTTGGAGGTATCGAGGCGATAGGTGCCGCCTCTGAGCAGGATGGTGTCGCCGGGTCTGAGTGCCGCCGGGTGGTTCATCGCGGTGGTCAAGTTCCAGGGGTTGGTGGAACTTCCGTCACCGGAGGATGTGCCCGATGGCGAGGTGTAAAACTGAGCGCCGGTGGACGG
>JALZJL010000369.1 GCA_030859785.1 Acidobacteriota bacterium | reverse complement strand
GCCATCGGCGGTCTTTCATCGGAGGTTGGTAAGACCACGGTGATGTGCGATTTGCTCGGCGCGTTTCCTGGCTGGGAAGCGATCAAGGTCACGCGCGGGCATTACCGCTCATGTGGCAAGAGCGCGCACGCTTGCTGCGTCAGTCATCTGTTGAGCGACGCGCCGGTGATTCGCTCCGGGCGTGAACAGACTTACGCCGTCGGCAAGGACACCGGGCGGTACTGGGACGCCGGGGCGGTCAACGTGCATTGGTTGATTGTCACTGATAGGCAGGTCGAGCAGGGAATCAAACTCGCGCTCGAACGTGTCCGCGCGCCGGGCGTCTTCATCGAAGGCAACAGCTTCCTGCAATTTATCGATGTCGATTACACGATCATGGTCGCGCGCCCCGGGCACACATCGGTTAAAGCCTCTGCGCGGCGGGCGCTTGCAAAAACCGACGCGCTGTACATGCTCAACCAAACCCCTCAAGGGTCAGACGCGGGCGATGAGTTTTCCGCGCTGCGTGGCAAGTTAAGCGCCGGTGGTCTGCGAGAAGACGTCCCGCTCTACACCGGCGCTGAGCTATCGCCATTGATCGCGCGCCTGCGAACACTCCACGATGCGCGCCTCTGATTACGAATGAAATGATTTCCCCGAATTTCACCGCTCGCGGACGCGGAGAAATGAAAACAGCATCATCAATCAGATGCATAGCAATTTGTCTGCTCAGCGTCATGCGCCGTGAATGTATTTTATTTTCAATCCTCAGAGACGAATACAACCTGACTGGAGAGTGAGGCGGGATATAAATGAGTGACCGCATTGAGGGGTGCATCTTTCAACTCAACTGCTCGGCTGGCGGCGTCCCGAAGCTACCCGTCCGTGCGAGCGTGTTGACCGCCACCGGCCTTGAGTGCGACCGACAGGCGCATCCTAAATTTCACGGCGGCCAGGAGCGCGCCGTCTGCCTCTACGCGCTGGAATTGATTCACCGGCTACAGGCCGAGGGCCATCCGATTTACCCCGGCTCAATCGGCGAGAACGTGACCACGAGCGGGCTTGACTGGGTGGCGCTCGCTCCCGGTAGCCGGCTCGCCATCGGCGGCGAAGTGTTGATTGAAATCACCAGCTACACCGTCCCTTGCAAAAACATCGCCGGCTCTTTTCTCGACCGGCAATTCAAGCGCGTCGACCAACGACTCCGCTCCGGCGACGCACGTCTCTACGCGCGCGTCCTCCGCACAGGTCACGTCGAAGTCGGTCAAACAATCCGCGTGCTCGACGCGAGCGGCGAGGGAGGTTCGGAAGCATCCTCCAGATGAAAGAACATTCCTCCTCGACTTCGTCGGCAAGCACCATAGTCTGCAAATCAATCTTAGCCAGGCGCTCTCAACTTACCGTCAACAGTTTTGGCATGACACTCGCTTGCCTACAGCATACGCTCGCAGACCCAAAGGAGAGTCACTTTGCTTAAAAAATCCCTTGTCATCAGCTTCACGTGTTTACTGTTCTTGACGGCACCCAACTTCCGGCTAACCTATGCCCAAGCATCGGCCAGAGATTCCCAGACCACTGACAGGGTTCGAGCCGAGGTAGCGCAACTGGGCGTAAGTAAAACGGTCCGTGTCGAAGTCAAGCTTCGCGATAAGACTAAGCTGAAAGGCCATATCAGCAAGATAGCAGATGATGTTTTTACCTTAGGTGATTCAGAGACCGGCGTAACCCGTACGTTGCAATATGCTGCTGTAGCGCAGGTGAAGAGACGCGGTAAGGGCCTTTCCGCAAAGACATGGATTATCATTGGTGCGGCGGCGACGGCAGTAGTGATTGTGGGCGTGACAGTGATCAAGCCGGTGCTCTGCGATGGCGGCGCCGGCTGTTAAGCAAGCTCGTTTCAAAAGTCGGCACGCTATAGGCACACAAACGAGAAAGGGCATCTATTATGGATGCCCTTTCTTATTGATTCTAAAAGTACACCCGGAGAGATTCGAACTCCCGACCCTCTGATCCGAAGTCACCTTGCGCGACCTTCCCCTCGGCCTCAGTAGTGATATATGGCGCAGTTTTACAGTATCTTTTCCGCCGTCGAAAGCCGGTTTTCGGTGTCTACTACTACCCCGTACCACCTACCGATTAGGGGTGGAGGGGCAGAAACGTGCCCACGGAGGTGCGCATTCAACGAAACAGACACGGCGTGTTGCGGATCACCTGAAGACGGCGCGGTACTTGTGGAGCATTACTGACGAAAACTCAACAATCCGTCTGAAGGCATAATTGCAACAACTTCAGACAAGGCGACATAAATCCCAAGCAGGGCTTCTTCTTTGATAATTGTCCCGACTGAGTTTTCACGTTGCCAATAGAAAATGACGCTTGGCTTTTGTTCAGTATCGAAAGAGTGCGCGAAGATTTCCAAAGGCTGTGGTTTGTTCTTCAAATAAATGTGAAAGCCAATCATGCCCGGCATATTCGCTTGTTGTTCAGGAACGATTGCCGCCACGTTGTCGAAGGAAAGGAAGCCTTCTTTCGATGGTTGCACAGCGTCATTGTAAAGAATGAATCCGCCCTCAATTATTTGGAAGGTTTCAAACTCAAGCAAGAGCCTCATGCCCTCTTTGGGATACACGATGAAGGTTTTGAGCATACTCGATCCTTTCTTAACGACATGGGTAATGTGAAGCCATAGCACGCAAACGAGACGCCCATCCATCCGCCTCATCCCACTACAGGCGACTTTGACGCCCGCTGGACAATGAATCTTGGTACCCGACGCGCCGGACAATATAAATAGAAGTTATGGATTCTATGGTTGAAGATCGCGCAGCAGTCGGGTGAACGCTTTCTGATACTCGTCATGATTCTTCCAGCCGCGAAAGTCGCCGATGGTCTTTGTAGTTACATCTGCTTTGCGGTGATGGCTCCAACCTGTGAAGACGTAATCATCCAAGCGAATCGGGAATAGCACTTCGCCCTCTTCCCCCTGCCGTGCAAGCGCATCTTCCCTCTGAAGCGCACGCTCAATCTCACGTATGACGGCGGGCGATTGCAGGGACTGTTCACTACAGATGACAACCACCTTATCGTAGTCGTGTACAGCCGCGTCTATCGAGCGCATGAGGGTCGTGCCCCATTTGGCGTCTTCTTTCCAGCGCCAGCAGCGCACGTTCTTTGCTTGGAAGTCGTTGTAGAGCTTTTCCGAGAAGGAGTCATCCGCTTCTGTGAAAGAGATAAAGCATGTGGAGTAATCGACAACCGCGGTAAGTTTGCGCATTTGAGTGATGAACACATCTGGAACACCTGCGCCTCGCAGGAATACTTCAGGGATGTTGCCCTTGGAAAGATAGATGGTATCGATGCCGATGAACGAAGGACCGCTATGAATTACCGTTTCAAGCCCTTTAACGACACTGAGGTCAGTGTCTGCGAAAGTTGTAAAGGCAATTTGAGCGTTACTGAAGTTGGCGCTACTGAGGTTCACGCGGATGATGTTCGCGGCGATGATATTCGCACGGCTGAGGTCCGCACTGGTGAGGTTAGCCATGATGAGCTTCACGCCGAGGAGGTTCGCGTTGCTGATGTCCGCGCCGCTGAGGATTGCGTTGGTGAAATTCGCGCTGCTGAGGTCCGCGCCCATGAAGATTGCGCCGATGGGGGTTGAATTGCTGAAATTCGCGCCGATCAGGGTCGCTTTGCTGAGGTTCGAGTTGCCGAGATTCACGCCGTCGAGGTTTGCGATGCTGAGAGTCGCGCCGATGAGGATTGCGCCGCTGAGGTCCGGACGTATTTCAGGATGCTCTCGCCTCCACTTGTTCCAAACCTTTACCCCATGCAAGAGAATGTTCAGGTGTTCTTGGTTCGCCATATAACCCCTCATGCCCTACGGCTCCCTCATCTGCCACATCTCCCGCAACCACTCATCCAACTCGACACGCTCGACGGCCACACGCCCGCGCCTCGACGCCGGCAGCGCGCCGGAGTAGATCGCCTCTTTCAGCAGATGCACGGGCACGCCGGACACCGCCGCGGCTTCACTGAGCGTGAGCTGTGCCTTCTCTCTCGCGCGGTGGAGGGAGATGGCCGGCGGCGGTCCGCTATGCGTCACAGGGGCGGCGCGTCCGATGATGAAGATGTCGCTCAATTAAGCACCTCTCAGTTCCCACGAGCGGCTGTCACACCGCGGACAGACGTGTTCCGTTTCGTTGGGGATCGTATAATCGTCTTCAGGAACATACTGAATCTCTTTCAAATCCTTTTCTTCTCCAACCCATCCACAGTTCAAGCACTCGATTCGTATCAACTCCGTACCCTTTGTTTGGCGAATTTCGAACTTTAGAGTTGATAGGTCATAACCCCTGCGATCAAGCTCATCGAGCACCTTCTTCGTAAAGATTTCCTGATAGACGAACCGGGCGTCCGCCACACTTCCCCACTTTTTCAACGGGTATCCGACGGCGAGAGCTTTCTTAGTCGCGCTCCATCCGAAAGCCAAAGTATCGTCATCCATTAAATCGTCGCTCAATTCACCCTCTCCTTCGCTTCGACAACCTTCGCGTGCTCTTCCCGCGCGGCATGCAACTGATCGAGCGCCGCCGCCACCTGGTTGACCTTCGCCTTATCACGATTCACATAGCGCAGCGTCGTCTGCACCTGTGTGTGTCCGAGTTGTTGACCGATCTTCGCCAGGCTGAAGCCGAGGTCGTCGAGCGCAGTGCCGTGCGTGTGGCGGAGGTCGTGAAAGCGGAGGCCGGTGATCTTCGCTTCGCGACATGCTCCGGCGAAACTCTTTTTCACGCTGCCGATTCCGAACACGAGCGGGTCACGCTCAACCGAATGCGGCGCGCGGGTGCGCGCAAGGTCGAGCAGACACGCCGAGAGGCGCGCAGTGATCCCGATCTCGCGTGCGCGCAACGTCTTCGTGTTGAAGGCGCGCACGGTGATCCTTTGATTCTCGTGATCGATGTCGCTCCAGCGAAGCTTGAGGATTTCCGAAAGCCGCATCCCGGTATCGAGCGCCGCGACGATGACGGGGCGCAGGTGCGCGCGTCGACCCGCACACGCTTCGAGCAAACTCGTTTCCTCGTCGAGCGAAAGCACCCGCTCGCGGCGGCGTTCGTCGGCGTAGCTGATGAGCGACTCGCCCGACGTGAACGGGTTGCGCGCGATCCAGCCCTCGCGCAGCGCGACGTTGAAGACGCGACGAAGCAACGCGAGTTCCCGGTTGACGCTCGCGATGGAACGCTGCCGGGCATGAATGGTCAGCGCCTTCAATCGCTCTGCGCGGAAGCTGCGCACGTCGCCGTAGGTGATCGAAGCGAGCAGCTTCTTTTTGAAATGATTCTCCAGCACGGTGAGCTGGTACTCGACCGTCGCGAGCGAGCGCAGGCCGGCGACTTTGCGCCCGTCGACATACTCGGCAGCGACCGCGTAATGCTTGCGGTAGTGCGCAACCAGGTCGGCGAAGGTGAGGCGCTCGGTGTCGAGATTGGATTGCGACTTTTCGCGGGCGAGTAGGACGAGCTTTCGTTTGAGGCGGCAGGCGTCGGCGTAGTTGACCGCGCGCCGCTTTAGTTCACGCTCGCGTCCGTCGCGGTCTGTATAACGCGCGCGGGCGAACCAGACCTTCGTCGGCTTGTGTTGGCGCAGCTCCATGCGGTGATAAATAGAGCCGTCGTTGGACCCGCGGGGCATAGGGTTTCACTCTTGGAGTAGGTCGTGTGAGTCGACCTGTTAGTTTGTTTCGATTGAGCAGCGTGGCCGTTTCCGAAAGCCACGTCGGTTAGCTTTCCCGCTTTCGTCCGGTGCTGGCTTGGGTTAGGTTTCCAAGCGCCTCTTGAAGCCGCTTCTCAGCATTCGTTTGCCGGATGTGCGCTGCCAGCGATGCCGCCTGAGTCGATTTGAAGGCGCGGCTCGCATCGTCGAGGTCGCGCGCCGCATTGACCACAGCGGCGGCGGCAGCGATGTAGTCGTCGGGTATGTCGTCAGCCATAACTTTTCCCCTTTGTGCTCGGAACGCCAGCGGCATCATCGGATTCTTCACATGCTTTCGAGTTTCGAAAGACGATCTTCAAAGCCGACCCCATCGGCGCGCATGTTGTGGATGTCATCGCGCATCACTTTCATGTGGCGTTCCATCAAATCAACCTTTCGTGAAACTTCCACGATCTCGGCGAGCGCCCGCTCCCAAATCGGTTTCGTGTCGAAAGACTTCGCTTCGAGCTTTTCAAGGCGCGCGTTGAAGTCAGCGCGCATCTCCGTGATCGCGGCGAGCACGCGCTCTTCGAAGGGGCGCGCGTCGGGCTGCTCTTTGGTTTTATCTTCGTTCACTTCTTCCCGTCCTTCTTACTCGCTTCAGGAACGCAGCACCGGGAAGTGCTCGTGTAGCTCGTCGCGCAGTTCGATGAAGTCAGCACGCAACGTCAACATCTCGCCGCGCGTCGTACTCGCCAGTCCCTCCACGCGATCAAGCCGGACGTTGAGCGCGGAAAACCCGCGCCGCATCTCGTCGCGCATGTCGCTCAGGCGTTCGAGAATGGTGTCCAAAGTCGGGCGGGTGGAGGCGTCTTTGTCGGTCACTTGCTTTTACCTTTCCTTTTGTCGGGCACGTCCGCAACCCATAACTCCAACGCTTGCCGCAAAACGAAGGTCACGGGCACCCCGGTCTGCGCCGACCTGACCCGCGCCTTGTCGCGCAACCGACGCGGCACTTCAAGGCTAATCGCTACTTTGTCCTGACGTTCGCGTGTTTCTTTTAAGCTCATAAAACAAGTGTAGCCTAGTACGCAAAATAATAGCAAACACCGTTGACATGTAGGCTATACTAGGCTATACTAATTGAGTAGTCGGGAACGACAAAGAAAAGGTTATTGAGGAGCAATTATGAAGAACATCAACAAGAAACTTATGGCGCTGGTCATCGCGCGGGCGCTGGTGGAAGTCGGCGCGAATGTGCGCTGGATCAATGCGATTGCAAAGGCGGTCGTCGAGATTGAAACGAACCCGGCGATGATCTGGTACGACGCGCGGCTCTTGATCGTGTCGCCGTCGGGCACTCAGTACACCGCGAACGGCACCTGCCAGTGCAAAGCTTTTGCTTTCGGCCAACCTTGCTGGCATCGCGCGGCGGCTCGTTTGATTGGCCGCTACAAAGCAATCGCGGCGTAAACGAGAGAAAGCCGGTGACACCCTCGTGAAGTGTCACCGGCCTTCTCTGTTCTCCCACCATCCGATTGACAGTGAAAGGTTCGTAAAATGAGTTTTAGCAAAAGAGAGTTTGAACGTCAACAATCCACGTTCGCCGGCAACCTCGCCAGCGTGCGCTACGGCGTCGAGACGGCTTTGCGCGCGACTGAGGAAGGCAGTCTTGATTACCCGACGGTCGATTTAATATGTATCAGCCTCCACGACGCGCTCAGGCACTTGAGCGCGGTGGAGGATGAGGCGAGCGGGCAAGCGGGTCGTGAGGAATCGCCGGAGGATGAGACGGCGCGGCTGGATCGTGAGGCAGGGGACGAGGACTGGCCGGATGCGGACGAGCGGAATTGGTAGGTTACGCGGTGTGACTCAATCACATGGCCTGACAATTACCCATCTCGGATACGTCAACTTCATTGGGCCCACTAGCGGATTGTCTACGGTGACAGCCCGCTGGCCGGGCTCCGGCTCGCCGTAAGCGTTGACCCCTTCCGGTCCCACGGCGATGATGCGCCCGCTGAATTTCATATCACTTGGATTATATCCGCACTGCCCTAACAAAGCGTCGGCAGTTGGTTGTTGACTAGCTGCTGAGATGATCGTCGGAGCCGCGCCCGATCTCACCGCCGCGCTTGGGATTGAAGATACTTGTAAGAGGATGCTGCGATACTCCAATCCTATCATCCCAAAAAACCCGATGACTAAAATGACCGCCAAGCTAACGATGTAACGGCTCGTCATGCGTGGGGTGCAAAGCTTACCTCCGCAGTTTGGGCAACTTTTCGCAGAGTGGGCGACGGGCTGACGGCATGAAGGACACAGATACAAAGTAACCGGCAAGGTAGTTTGCGGCTGCATCGGCGGAACGGCGTTGACTTGGGATGGTCGTGCTAAAGCGGAATGACACTTCTTACAGGTCGCATCAGTGGGCCAGTTGACCATGCCGCAACGCGAGCACTTGATGCTGTTCATAAGATATTCCTTTGTTAGTAGGTGACGAGAAGTAAGGGAAGTCTAGGACATCACAGAGGCAGGTGCGCGGACAGAGCCCGGTGGCAAAGGGAACGCGACTCGCCGCCACGCATGACCGCAGCGGATACACATCCAACTCCGACTCCATTCGGCGATGTCTTCCTTATACTTCCGACGCTTGGGTTGGTAATGCCGGTACAGCCAGACACAGACTAACGCCACGAACACGATGCTCACCACGATGTTTATAGCCACCGCTAAAAACAGGAGTAACAAAGGGAGCATCGCCAAGCCAATGACAGAGGGACTCGGTTCAACCGGCGGGCTGGTGCGCGCCGCCAGCAGGCTTTGCGAATTGGTGCGCCCGGAGGTCGCGGTCACTCCGCCGCCGAAGGTATAGGAGCCAGCGGAGATTTTTCCTTGTGACGTGCCTTCCGCGTAGACCATCTGAAATGAGCGAGTATCGTCTGATCCGCACTTCGGGCAGGTAGTGGAAGATGGGTCTGGTAGGCGTCGAACAGTTGGCGGGCGAGGTTCGGTCTCGACGTTGAGCATGGGTAATTCCTTTGATTGAATTGTTGAGAGGTCGTGAGGTTCAAGGGCTGGCGATTCAGTCATCATCCGACCCGGTGCCCGTCATCACACCCATGATCGCGATTTGGTGGTGTGTGTAATAACGATCAGGGTAATCCCGGTTAGCGGCTTCGAGCCGCACGAGTCCGGGCGCGAATGAACGAACGAAGCGCACGAGCCAACCGTCGTTTGTGAACACGGCAGCCAAGTCGGTCGCGTTGATCTGGTCAGTAATTTTGATGATCGCGTATTGCCCGGCTTCGACTTTCGGATGAAGCGAATTGTCGCTGACATGGATCGCGATGAACCGGGTCGATTCATCGGCATCAAGAGGTATCCAAAACTCCCGCACTAGATTTGTGAGGTGGGTGTGACCATTACTGGGCTTCAAAGTTCGCGCTGAGAAACAGCTTGGCTAGTCGAGGTCGCGAGAGGTTGAGGACCGCTCGCGCTGGGGGAGCTGTTTAAGTTATCGCACGCGCTTATTAAGTTTTATTGTTGGCTGCCTTTTTACCGGACTTGGGTTGCGAGACGGCCATCTCGAAGACGGGCATCGCTCTTTTCTTCTGAGGCTGCCGGCGTCGGACCTCGCTGGCAATAAGTTTGATCGAAGGGAGCAACTCCCGTTTGTCCTCATCCGAAAGCTCGTTATAGCCGGCGAAGAGCACGGCAATTTCGCTATCGAAAACCTCTGCTTCAGTGAGCGATTTGCCACGAGCGACGGCAAAGATCGCTTCCTCAGAAACCCCTAACCCTTTTGCAAGAGCGCGCAGCTTCTCAGGTGAAACGTTTCTGATATAGCCGTTTTCGATTTGTGAGATATACCCGTCTGTAATTGTGAATCCGCTGTTCTTCTCGACATCCGGTTGTGAATAGCCTCTGGCATTCCGCACGCGACGAACAAAATCAGCAAGGCTCTCAGTGGATGCGGTGCTCACACCTAATACCTTAACAGATGCCGCTCTCAGGATGCTGTTCGAGTCTCTTAAAATACTTGTTGACGATGTGTTGTCGCTCATGCTAGGCTCTCAGTATCCTGAGAACAAGAGCTTAGGATATAAGGAGGAACAAATGGTAAATACAGACTTCATTAGGGTCGAAATGGCGCGACACCGGCTCACCCAAGCGGAAATAGTGACCCGCACCGGTCTCAGCCCCAACACGGTCTCAGCTATATGCAACGGCAAAGACACGCGCATCTCCACTCTCAAGACTTTTGCGGACGCGCTCGGAGTGAGCATGCAGGAACTCTTCACCCCGTACCCGACGCCTCCGGTTCGAGCCGCCGAGCCAGCCCTCGCCTAACCCTCACCCACGCGCCAGTCAGAGAAACGACGAACGCCGCCAGCTATTTAATAACCAGCTTTCCAGGAAACCCGATGCCATTCGAAACCGAAACCCAACCCGCCACCGAAAGCCAACTCGAAGCGACGCAATCCGAGATCAACGCCCTGCAAGCGCAAGTAGATCAGGCGTGCCTCCGCCTCCGCCAGCTCACGATCCGGCAGGCTGACGAACTCCGCCAGGCGAAGACGCAGATCGCCAAAGAGACGCTCCAGGTCTACACCGAGGGCGAGGCGGCGAAGTTGTTGCGGATCAGCGAGTCGGGTTTGCGCAAGCTGAGGAACGAGCGTGACCTGCCGCACTTCCGAGCGGGCGACCGGGTGCTGTACGCCAACACGCACCTGCTGGAGATCGTCGAGCGGCTTTCGGTGCGCGGGCTGGATTTGGTGGAGAGCTTACAGCCGCGACGGATCAACGCGGCCTGAAGAAATTAACGAGGCCACCGAGCAACACCCTCCAGGTAGCGACTCGGCAGCCCCACACGACCCCCAAGGAGAGAGTTCATGTTAGGAACATTTTACGAGACTCGGCAATCGATGGCTAACTTTATTTTCCCTGAAGCACTGGAGAGACGCAAACGCCTGGAGCGCGAGTTGGATGTGGACTCGCTCACCGGCGTCGCCAACGTGCGGGCTTTGGAGCGTGCGCTGCCCTCGGCTGAAGCTGATGAGAGTGTCGCGGTGATCGCGTTCGACTGCAACAACTTCGGACTGTTGAATAAGGTGCGCGGTCATCAGATCGGCGACGCGATGCTCGTCGAGTTGGCGACGGCACTGCGGACGGTGGCGCTGGCGTATGGTGCGCCGTGTCGCGTCTTCCGTCGCGGCGGCGACGAGTTCGTAATGCTGGTGCCGACGGTGTTGGCGGAGGTCGTGCGCGGCGCGGTCGAGTCGCTGTACGGCGAGTATCTTTTCGACGGTGAAGACAAGGGTCAAATCCGCGTGTCAGTGACGGGCACCATCGGTCAGACGTTCGCGGAGGCGGACGCTCTACTCCAGAATCGCAAGCGGGCGCACAAGCAAGTTCACTAAAAACTGAAGCCGGCGATTGCGTCTCACCGCGCTCGCCGGCTTTTCTACTTACACCCTGGCCCCAAGAGGAACAAGTCATGTTTGTCCCTGACAGTGCGCTGGAGTGTGCCTGTTCATTATCGCACGGCACTTTAGGTTTGCACCTCCTAATCGGTGAGGAGGTGATCGGTTGAGCGACGAGAAGGCGAGTCATAAATACCGCACCGAGATTCCGAACTTCATCGACGATCTTGATCTATCGCCGTTTGCCTATCGACTTTACGGACGCATCAAGCGCGTCTGCGGCGACCTCGGTGTGTGTCGGGATGGCACACGCGATCTGGCTGAAGCGTGCCGGATGAGCACCGCGCAGGTGAGCCGCGCCAAGCGTGAGCTGGTGAAACTCGGATTGATTGACGTGCGGAATCGCAAGCGGCGCGGCGAGCGTGACGTGATCAAAATCGCCAACGTCTGGCGGCGCAATTTGGAAACCTTCACGGGCAGTCAAACGACTGAAGCACGATTCGTTGAGCAGCCGGTCGAGCACGCCCCAAAGCCCACGCCCGCGCCGGTGGAAAGTGTCTCTCCCAGTAACACTCCGGCTGAGGAAAGTGTTACCACCAGAGACAGAGTGTTACTACCAGTAACGGAGTGTTACTACCAGTAACACTCCCCCACACCCCCTTATAAGGATAGAAGAACCTTTAAGAAGAACAGAAGAACACACACACACCGCGCGTGCGGGAGAGGAGGTTGTCGCTGATGCGGCGACGAGTGTGTGTGTGTCGCGACCGGCCTATGAAGATTTCCTCGCTTACGCGCAGGCGAACGGGTTGCGCGGCGGATGGTTGACGCAAGCCAGGCGCACGGGGGAGTGGGACGTGATGGTTCGCCAGTTCACGGCGGCGCCGCCGTCGATGCAGCCGGGACTGCCGGGGATGGGAGCCAGTGTCAGCGCACCGGATTTCCGAGCGCCACCGTCGCCCACAGTCGAAGTTTCGGCGGAAGAGCTACACGAGCTTCAAGCGCAGTACGACGACGCGCAGCGCGACCTGCAACGCGCGGCAGAAGAGCGGCCACAGCGCGCGGGTGCGGGACGAGGAGGCTGATGAAGAAAATCTCGACGCTCGCACGCCTGCTCGACGAACTCGCCTTTTGCGTCACGATGGCGCAGCTCTACGCGGCGACGGCGGATTGGAAACGAGCGGTGATTTACCAGCGCGATGCGGCGGCCATCCAGCGCCGGATCGACCGCCTCGAGCGGGGCCGGCGTGAACGCAAGATCGTGTTTCCCGAAATCCGCGCGGGGGTTCGTGAGTGGGTGCGAAACCTGGACGCAGTTGGACGGTGAAGGGAGGTGTGAGTGATGGCGAAAGTTCGGTTAGTTCAACTGCTCTGCCCCAATCGGCACGCCATCGTCGCCGGCGCATACGTGCCCGGCGAGTCGACGTTCGACGACACCGTTGCGGTTCTGCGTAACAAACTGCAAGCCCTCGACGCGGAGTGGCGGTGCGGCTTGTGCGGCAGCCGACGGCTAGGTTTCGAGGACGCGGAGACGCGCTTCGACTCGCTGGAACAGGCGGCGCCGGAGATGGCACGTATGCAGGCGGAGAATTTGTACGCGCGAAAGGTGATCGACGAACAACGCGAAAGAGCGCGCAACTGAGGAGGTGATTGATTGAACCCGATTCCACGCCACACCGCTGACGTCTCGCTCGGTCGCTGCTGCGTCTGTGAGACGACCGAGGGCGTTGTGAACATCATCGCGCTTGACCTCCGCGTGCCGCTCACGCCCGGCACGCGGCCTTCAGGGACATGGGGCTGTGTCGTGTGCGACCTGCCGGCGGAGGGTGCCGTCGCGGTGGTCTGCGATGCGTGCCTCGAGCAGCCGCTCAAGTTCGCGTGCGTCGGCTACCCGTACCTCAACCGGCGCGTGCCAGTCGAGCGACTGACTGAACCGTTCACCCACGACCTAAGCAAGCACCCTGAGACCGCATGGAGGCTAGAGTGAGCGACAAACTTTCCTATGAGCATATCAACCGTCGCGTCTCCATCGGCTTCGATGCGGATAAAAAGTTCGGCATCTTGCTCGGCTTCTCGCTTGATCGAAAGGTCGCTTACGTCGAACTCGAAGACCGTGATCCGCGTCGCCGGAAGCGTTTCCAAGTGCCCGCGTACAAGGTCGCGCTGGCCCCTGGCGTGGCGCAGGTGGAGCCGGAGAAGGCGAAGGGAGCGTGAGGGCTTGATCGACCTTTGTGTTGCCAACCTGGGGCGCATCGTCGTGGTGAACAACAACGGGACGCGCGGCAAGCTGATCGGGTTTACCGACGACGGTTGCACGGCTTACGTCGATGTGACGGTGAAGGGACGCTCGCCGGTGTGGAAGTCGTACGCGGTGTACAGGCTCAGGTGGGCGGGTGAAGGGAACTATTCACAGTCGAAAAGGGAGATGGAAAAACGATGATCGGAGTCCCACTACAAATGGCAAACCACAAACGGCTCTATGCGGTGATTAAATACCTGTGCGAGTCGGCTCAAGACCCGAACGCCGTTTTCGAGTGTGATGTGAGCGCGGCGGCTGGCGACTCCGCCGGCAATCGGCAAGTTGAGATCACGATCAAGTCGCGCGTGCCGCCGGCTGCCGCGAAAGCGGTACTGTGTGGCTATGACGACGGCACGGCACTCACCGGGTATGGCGCGATCAAAGATTCGTCGACGGAAAAGAACAAGACGACGCAATGAAAGGAAAAACATGGACGAAACTAAAACGACTTTTGATTGTTGGGCCGTGCTCGAACTCTTCGGTCATGTGCGGCTCGCCGGGCGCGTGACAGAGGCGAGCATCGGCGGCTGTTCATTCCTGCGCGTCGACGTGCCGGACAAAGAAGGCGCGACGCAGTTCACGCGCTACTTCGGCAACGGCGCGATCTACTCGATGACTCCCGTTACCGAAGACGTGGCGCGTGCGGTCGGCAACGGTTCAGCCACCGCGCCGGTGAAGCCGTGGGAGATGCCGAAGGCGTTACCCGCAGCACCAAGTACGGCAGATAACTATTTCGAGCCGCCCGGCCCCCATGACGACGGTGATGATGACGACGGTGATGAGGAGGATGGGGATGATTCGACGTCTTACGATACCGACGATGATGATGACGAGTGATAAGAGGAAAGTAATGAGCAACAACCAAACCATCCGAGAGCGCACCGTCGACAACGGCGAATCGGTCGACGACTTCCGCCGCCTTTACCGCGAACAAGTCGAGCGCGACGAGCAGCATCGACGCGAGTTGATTCGTGAGCGCGACCGGGCGCAGGCTGACGCGGCGCGAGCGCGGGCTTACGCGAACAGGTGGAAGGTTGTCGCGCGGAATTTGGCGGGACGGCTGCGGGCGAGTGAGGTGAGATGATGCGAGGTGAACGAACGATGACAAGACAAGAAAACATGCTATGCGCGCCTGAGTACGCGGAAACCACTGACGACTCGGCTCAGAAATTAGCTTCAATACCAGCCGACCTGGGCACGCACGAAGAGTCGCGAAGTGGCCCACTGATTGAAAGATTGGGATTCACTCAGCTTGAAAGCGGGCTAGGCGAGCGGCCACCGGATTAGAAACTCTAATCACCCACCGCCTATCCATTTAGTCTGATAATAGTAGTTATGAAGTCGGAGATTTGCTTGGTCACGACGGTCAGCTTTAGAACGAGAGCTTTGGAGGTGAGAAAGTGGACGAAGATAAATACGCGGCAGCGTTGGCAGCCATCAAAGAAATCTACGGCGACACTT
>JALZJL010000359.1 GCA_030859785.1 Acidobacteriota bacterium | reverse complement strand
TAGCCAGGAAAGGAGGACGAGTTAAGAGAGTTTGGTGTCCACGAAAGCGTGACCACCTCAGTTTGTCTGTTGAGAAAAACAACAAAGGAGAGAAAATAGAACAATAGATAGGCTAGAGAGTGATGCATTAGCAATCTTAACCATGTAGATATTCCTCTACGCATGAAATGAGTTAAGGGATAAATAAGAAGAGCAATCTAACGTAGAGTTAGACCGCTTGATCGATGTTCGTCGCCTGCCGAGCGTGCCATCTAAAATACATAACACGCTCGACCTTCCACGCAGAGGTTGAGCGTCCTTCAATGTGCTGCAAGAGACGGTCGCGCGTTTCATTCGCGGTGCTGTGATGTTCACACCTGAATCTTGCCGCATAAAGTGTTTGCCGCTGATGGCGGCGGATTATTCCACCGTCACCGACTTCGCGAGGTTGCGCGGCTGGTCGACATCGCAGCCGCGCCTGACGGCGATGTGGTAGGCGAGCAGTTGTAACGGAATCACGGCGAGGATCGGTGAGAGTAAATCGCTCGCTTCGGGAATCTCGATGATGTGGTCGGAGACGGCGGCGGACATCTGGTCGCCCTCGGTCACCACGGTCAGGACGACGCCCTCGCGCGCTTTGACCTCGACGATATTCGAGTGCGTTTTTTCGTAGCGCAACTCGGATGCTTTGTTGCCCTCTTCGCGCGTGTTGATGACGACGACCGGAAGGCGTTCGTCGATCAGAGCGTTCGGCCCGTGCTTCATCTCGCCCGCCGGATAGCCTTCGGCGTGTATGTAGGAAATCTCTTTCAGCTTCAGCGCGCCTTCGAGCGCAACCGGGAAGTTGATGCCGCGACCGAGGTATAGAAAATCCTGCGAACGGAAAAACTCTTTCGCGAGTTCTTCGATGTTGTCCGAGTCGCTTAACAGATTCTCGATCTTGACCGGCAGACCGGCGAGTTGCTGTGCGTGATACTTCGCCTGATCCTCGTCGAGCGCGCCGCGCAGTTGGCCGAGGTAGAGGCCGAGCAGGTAGAGCGCGATCATCTGCGCCGTGAATGCTTTGGTCGAGGCGACGCCGATTTCGGGGCCGGCGTGCGTCAGAATCGTGCCGTCGGATTCACGCGTAATCATCGACCCCTGCACGTTGCAAATCGCGAGGACTTTCGCGCCGCTCTCTTTCGCTTCGCGCAACGCCGCGATGGTGTCGGCGGTCTCACCCGATTGCGAGATGACGACGAGCAGCGTGCGCGCGTCAATCACCGGGTTGCGATAGCGGAACTCCGAAGCGTAGTCAACTTCGACGGGGGCGCGCGCCAGTTGCTCGATCATATACTTGCCGGCTAGCCCCGCGTGCCAAGACGTGCCGCAGGCGGCGATCATCACGCGGTCGAATTTCTTGAACTCCGCCGGCGTGATGTCCATCTCGTCGAGATAAACGCGCCCCGTGTCGAGCGAGATGCGCCCCTGCACGGTGTCGCGGACGGCGCGCGGCTGCTCGTAAATCTCCTTCAACATGAAATGCTTGAAGCCGCCCTTCTCCGCCATGATTGGGTCCCAGGTGATGCGTTGCTGGTGCGGCTCGACCTGATTGCCTTCAAAGTCAGTGACGCGCACCGCATCCCTGGTGAGCACCGCAATCTCGCCGTCGCCGAGAAAGAAGATGTCGCGCGTGTGCTGCAAGATCGGCGGCACGTCGGACGCCACAAAGTACTCGCCATCGCCGAGGCCGATCACGACCGGCGGCCCCTGCCGAACGGCGATAATCGTGTCGGCCTCTTCGGTGGAGAGAATCGACAGCGCGAAGATGCCGCGCAGGTCACGCACCGCGCGTCGCACCGCTACCTCCAGCGAATCCTCTTCCTTCGAATACTCTTCGATCAGATGCGCAATAATCTCGGTGTCGGTCTCGGTGACGAAGACATGGTCTTTGGTGCGCAACTGCTCTTTGAGCTTGAGGTAGTTTTCGATGATGCCGTTATGAACAACGACGACGCGGCCCGTGCAGTCGCGATGCGGGTGCGCGTTCTCTTCGGTGGGTCGCCCGTGCGTCGCCCAGCGGGTGTGGCCGATGCCGTATGTACCGTCTAGTGGCTTGAGGCGAATCGCCTCCTCCAAATTGCGCAGCTTGCCTTCGGCGCGACGGATTTTCAATTCGTGATCTTCATCAACGACGGCGATGCCTGCCGAGTCATAGCCTCTGTATTCGAGCTTCCGCAGCCCGTCGATGAGCACCGGAACCACCTGCTTATTGCCAACGTAGCCAACAATTCCACACATTAAATATAAATTCCTTTGGTGAATGAAAGTTTAGATTGTGATTGGGCCGTCGGTTGTTAAGTGGGAAGGCAAAAGTAAAAAGGCAAAAGTAACAACCAGTCATTAACGGGGCTTTTGTTTAATCCTGATACCGAAAAACTTTTGCTTATGTACTTAGTTCCGCCCGACCATGAAATTAAAGACGGTCAACCAGATTGTGGTTCCAGATTTCTCAGGGAGTGAATGCCGTGCTTGAAAACCGACTCTCGCAGGTATCACCGGCATTGATAACGTGCGCGCGTTGGAAAATTGAAAAATCGACCACCGCACTTTATTTGGCGTTCGTGGTCGCCTCCTCGATGTCCTGTTCATCCGGAGCCGGGAGAGGGGCTGCGGGCGTTGCGGAAGTTGGTGGTGGCCCGCCGCCCAACTTTCTCTTCTGCTTAGCTGGGACGCCGGCCACGAGCGTGTCCTGCGGAACGTCCTCAGTGACGACCGAGCCGGCGGCGGTGATCGAACGCGCACCGACGCGCACCGGCGCGACGAGCATCGTGTCGGAACCGATCTTCACGTCGTCTTCGATGATGGTTGAATGTTTGTTGACGCCGTCGTAGTTGCAGGTGATCGTACCGGCCCCGATATTGGTGCGCGCCCCGATGGTCGCGTCACCAAGGTAAGACAGATGCATCGCCTTCGCCTTCTGGCCGAGTCGGGATTTCTTTACCTCGACGAAGTTGCCGATTGTCACTTGCTCATCCAGGCGGGCATTCACCCGCAGGTGGGCGAACGGCCCGACTGTGCAGCGGTCGGCGATGTCGGAATCGACAATCACACAATAGTCCCTGATCTCGACGCCGTTGCCGATCCGCGCATTGGTGATGCGCGTGCCGGGACGCACTTCGCAGCCTTCT
This sequence comes from Acidobacteriota bacterium, assembly GCA_030859785.1. Classification (GTDB taxonomy): domain Bacteria; phylum Acidobacteriota; class Blastocatellia; order Pyrinomonadales; family Pyrinomonadaceae; genus JACDEG01. Next base: position 21,537 of record JALZJL010000359.1, on the reverse strand, counting down.
CCGATGATTGTCCGGCCCTCAATGTGTACGCCGGGGTGAATGATCGTGTCGCGCCCGATTTGCGCTTCGGGGCTGACATAGGTGCTGTGCGGGTCGATGAAGGTCACGCCGCTGTTGAGCATCAGCGCACGCAGAGTGCGGAAGCGCAGCAGGCGCTCGAAATCAGCGAGGTCGACGCGCGTGTTGATCCCGGAGACTTCGCGCGCGTCGGCGTGCAGGTAGACACTGACATCTTCGCCATCGGCGCGAAGGATGCCGGGCACGTCCGTCAGATAGTATTCGCCCTGCGAGTTGACGGGTTGCACGCGCGCCAGGGCGGGGAACAGTGAACGCGTTTCGAAGCAGTAGACGCCGGCGTTGACCTCAGTGACTTGTCGCTCTTCGGTGGTCGCGTCCTTTTGCTCGACAATGCGCTCGAAGCGGCCCTCGGCGTCGCGGATGATACGTCCGTAGCCGGACGGGTCGTCGAGGCGAACCGTCAGCACCGTGCACGCCGCGCCGCGCCCCCGATGTGTACGGTGCTGCTGGACGAGGGCGGCGAGGGTTTCGGGTTGGATCAGGGGCACGTCGCCGGAGATCACCAGCAGCGTTGAATTAGCGTCCGCCAGCGCGTCGCGCGCCGCCATCACCGCGTCGCCCGTTCCATGCTGCTCGGACTGTGTGACAAAAACCGCCCCGCTCTCGCCGACTTCAACTTGCACCGCCTGCCGTACTTCTTCCGCTTGGTGGCCGACGACGACGTAAATCGGGCGCGCGGTCTTCATCAACGAGATGGCTGTGCGGCAGACATGCGCGATCAGTGGGCGACCGCTCAACTGGTGAAGAACTTTGGCCGTCCCGGAGCGCATCCGCGTGCCAAGACCGGCGGCGAGAATCAGCACATCGAGCGGGGCGGCACTCACCGTTGCAACTGTTTGAGGGTGTCGTTCCATAAAATCAAAAATGTTGCGCAACGACTGCCGGGTGAGCGCCCGCCGCTTGTTCGTAGCAGGCCGTAATCACCCGCGCCAGTTTATCCGGGCTGTGGCGCACTTTCTCGCCTTCGTCGAGCAGGTCGGCCCGCCGCACTTCTGCCTCTGCGCCGAAAGCTTTCTCGATTTGATGATCGGTGACGCCGATCTGATGCGCACCTTCGGCGGCATAGCGCGCGGTCTGTTCGTCGCTAATCAGGCGGTCATTGACGATGATGTAATCAAAGCCGATTTCAGGTGCGTACCGCTTGACCGTCGCGATGTGCTGGCGCGCTGTGTAGCCGTCGGTCTCCCCCGGTTGCGTCATCAGATTGCCAATGTAAATCTTCACGGCCCGCGACTCTCCGATGCATTCGGCGACGCGCGCCACCAACAGGTTCGGCAGCAGACTGGTGTAGAGCGAGCCGGGGCCGATGGTGATGATGTCGGCGGTGCGAATCGCGGCGAGCGCTTCGGGCAGCGGTAGACAATGCTCAGGTTCGAGGCGCAGACGGCGGATCGGCTTGCCCGCGGCGGTGATGCGCGTCTCGCCGAATACTTCTGTGCCGTCCTCCAGTTCGGCGACGAGTCGGACGTCATTGATGGTGGCCGGGAAGATGCGGCCTTTGCTTGCTAAGACTTCGGAGGAGAGCCGCACAGCCTCAACAAAATCGCCGGTCACTTCGGTGAGTGCCGCGAGAAACAAGTTCCCGAAGCTGTGCCCGCCGAGATGTCCGTCGCCGCGAAAACGATAACGGAAGAGGCGCGACAAAAGCGTCGAGTCTTCGGAAAGCGCGACCATGCAATTGCGGATGTCGCCGGGCGGAAGGATTTGCAGTTCATCGCGGAGCCGGCCCGAACTGCCGCCATCATCCGAAACCGTGACAATCGCGGAAAGTGATTCGAGCCATAAGCCGCCTTGATCGTGAGCGCCGACCAATCGTTTGAGTCCCGCCAGAACAGTCGAAAGCCCCGTGCCGCCACCGATGGCAACCAGCTTGAGGCCGTGTCTCGTGTCAGTCGGCAAAATTATCCACCCCTTCCGTGCAAATCAAGCTCAGCGTTGATTCGGCGGCCAAATGATACTCAAAAGAGACGGGGTTTGAAAGCGGTTGGGTCGAGACTTGAAGTCTGGTGAGAGAGCCGACAAGGAAGTTTTGACCTGTCTTTTAAGACCGTGAAGCGAAAATTAGCCGCTCATAATCCGGCTCGTTGCGCAATGGCGCGAGGTCCGGGTCATGCTGCGCGCGCACGCGCAAGGCCCGTTTGATGTTGAGCGCCCGCTCCAATGATTTAAGCGCCAAATCGATTGAACCTAAACGCGCGCGCGTGGCCGCGAGCGCGTAGTGGACATCCGCCGCTTCGGCGTCGCGTTTGAGCGCGCGCTCAAACATTTCCTGCGCGGCTACATAATCCCCGCGGTTAAGCTCAATGACGCCGCGGTCGTAGAGAGCTTCGGCATCGCGGGGCGGCGCACCCTGCGTCTGGAGGCGGGACTCGGCGATAGCAAGGTAAGTGCGTGCGCGGGCCGTAACCTCCGACGCGCCGCCGGGTTGTTCAATCAGGGCGCGAAACAGCATCCGCGCTTCCGAGAAGCGTCCGCGCGTAAACTCTTTGTGCGCCCGCTCGAAAGCGTGCATCGCCGCGGCTTCGTCGCGAGTCGGTGTGCGCGGCACAGCAGCAGCAGGTGGCGTGCTTGGAGCCCTCGATTGAGTGGGTGATGTCGTCGCCGGCTGTGATTTGCCGGGCGGTTTGCTGGTTGGAGCGCCCTTTTTCGCTGGGGCTGTTTTGACAGGCTGCCTGGCGACCTGACGAGTAACGGAAGCCTTTGATTTGCTTGGTGATACGGAACGTGAACGGGTGTTGGAAGCTTTAACCGGCGCTTTCGCTTTTGACGATTTGGCAGAACGAGCGGATTTGGACGCAGAGGTGGATGATGCGACCGCAGGCGATTTTGACGGAGTCGCCTTTCTTGCAGGTGCTTTTTCACCCTTCGAGCGCTTAGCCATCTGTTTCGGACGGGCAGAGGACGCCACTTCCTTACGGCCCTTTGCCGCTGATTTTGTGGAAACGGTAAGTGATGAAGGGCGTGGGGAAGGTTTTTTCACACCCTTAACGACCGGGTCGCTCATGCGGTGCACTCAGTTTTCATAGATAGCCCAATTGATCACGCAGGAACCGCCAAATCCGGGCGCAGCTTAGCATACGGTTTCCTACAAATCAACGTGTTTGTTGAAGTTGCGTCTGCGTAACGGAAGTTGGCAGAATAACAGCAAAGGCAAACATAGAAAAACATTTGGTATCAGGAAAGTCGGTGTGCTAAGGTGTCGGTGTCGTTGCGATGCACTGTTATCGCGCTCGGCTTTGGGAAAATGCACACGGCGGATGACAGCGACTTTCCGCCATGGCTCTGACTTCATCTCACCCACCCCTCTCGATTTTTACTATAAAACCCTCATTAGCGTCTCTTTCAAGAAAGTGCCTGTACCGATGATAGACACCCCAATGATAATGCACGAGGAGCAGTTTGAGCAGATCAAAGCTGCCATTGCAAAACTGCGTCAGGATGCCACTGCGAAAGTTGTTTTTCTGATTGACAAGAACGGTCAGCAGATTGCCATCGAAGGTGACATCGGCGACCTTGATACGACCAGTTTGGCATCGCTTGCGGCTGGAAACGTGGCGGCGACGGGCGGAATGGCACGTCTGATCGGTGAGAAAGAATTCCCCACGCTTTCGCACGAAGGCGAGCATGAGAGCATCCACATCTGCATCATCGGTCGGGCGCTGATGGTCGTGGTATTTGACGAGCGTTCCAGCCTCGGGTTGGTTAAGCTTCGGGTCAAGCAGGCGTCGCGCGAAATGGTCCTGATCTTTGAAGAAATAGCGCGCCGGTCGCAGGACAGGAAGTCTCAGGAAAATGCGCTGTTCGCGGAAATCACTGATGAGGATATCGACAGCCTTTTCAATTAAGAAATCATTTTGGAGGGGACGCGCCAAGGCGTTGGCATCCTGAAATCCCTGATTGCCATCGTGGAAACGCTCCGCTCGCCGTTAGATACCTGCACCCACCCCCAGCATAATTGTTATGACCTTTATTAATTACGCATCACGCGAAATCAACTGCAAGATTGTGTATTACGGCCCCGGTTTGTGCGGCAAGACGACCAATTTGCAATACATCTACGATTCGACCGCGCCGGCGGCGAAAGGTAAGTTAATCAGCCTGGCGACGGAGACTGATCGGACGCTCTTTTTCGACTTTATGCCGCTCGAACTCGGCACGGTGCGTGGTTTCAAAACACGCTTCCATCTCTACACGGTTCCCGGTCAGGTTTTTTATGACGCCTCGCGTAAGCTGATCCTGAAGGGGGTTGATGGAATGGTGTTCGTCGCCGACTCGCAGGAGGAGCGCATGGACGCCAACATCGAATCGCTTTACAACCTTGAAGAGAATCTTCAGGCGAATGGCTACGACCTGCAAAAAATCCCTTACGTTCTACAACTCAACAAACGCGACTTGCCAAACGTTCTGTCCGTCGAAGAACTGACTGCCGAACTCAGGCGCAAAGATGAACCCGTTCACGAGGCCATCGCAGCGAAAGGCCCAGGCGTCTTCGACACGCTGAAGTCGGTTGCCAAGCAGGTTCTGACAGAACTTCGTAAGAGCTAGGAACTTTTCACCACTCGGATACTTAACTTCCGCGAATCCAAATGTTTCTTAGCGGGGGATAGCAAAATAACCTTCTCTACTGCGCACCACCGGACGGGGCGTGTCAGAAGGTAACTTCACACTTATCTTGAGGCGGTGCCAGGAACCGTTGCGCGAGAAGTTTGATGGACGATAGGCGATTGAGTATTGATGCCGTAAATCTACCGCGATGCGATCAAACGCTTCATTCATCTCGCTGGTGTCTTCCGGATAATAAGCCTTGCCACCAGAAACGGAAGCTAATCCATCGAACACTTGCTGTGTCAAAAGAGACGGCATACTGACATCCTGGCTAATACCGATAGCGTAGATGGTGACGTTTGATTCAGCCAGCAAATGGCGCAACTCTTTGTAAGAGTAGCGAGAGTTATTGTCTTCACCATCCGAAATTAAAATAACCGCCTTCCTCGCATGTCTCCCGCGTGAAGCCTTCTCAACGGCCAGATAGCAGGCATCATACAATGACGTATATCCCTTCGGTTGCACTCCTGCGAGGCTCTGCACAAGAGTCTCTGCATCCTGTGTGTGATCTACCAGCAGGCGGACGCTGGAGCTAAAGCCGACGAGAAAAAACTCATCCTGCTCGTGACTGTTTTCGAGCACGCGGGAGACTGCTTCTCTGGCGCGTCTCAGCTTTTCCTCAGTCATCGAAGCCGAATGATCGAAAACTATTCCGATGCTTGCCGGCGCATCCACGTCGCTGAAAAAAACGATTTCCTGCGGTACCTTGTTGTCTGTCACACTGAAGGCGCTCTTGCTGAGACCGGTTAGCGGTCGGCCCTGCCGGTCCGTCACCGTCACATTAATGGAGACAAGCTCACTATCGAGGGTCAGAACTTCGTCGCGCTCGATGGTGAGATTGGCAGCCTGCGCTGTTCGCGGTGAGTTAAGCAGATGATGCGCCTCATCCGGCTTGACCTGTGCGAAAGTTAAGCCTGGCAAAAGGAGCGAGAGGCCGAGTGTGAGTGTCAGACGTAGCGCGGCAGGGCAATAATTCTTCATAGAAATCTTCTTTTCAATTCCTCTTTCGGTAATGCAGATCGTAATGCTCTGAAGAAAGTTTGAATGACGCGCTTTGTCCGAAAGATTTGGTAGGCGTTCAGCGATCAGCATTCAGCGGTTAACCAAGCATGCGCCGCGCCAGTCCTTAATAATTGCGCGCCTTGTTCAGCGAAAGCGAAAGGCCCGCGCTCTCGCCCTTGTTTTAGCTGATCGCTGATCGTTGGCTGGGGATCGCTGACGATATTTTTAGCAGGAGAGAGACAGAGAGGACTGGAGAGAGCTATTAGAGCAGAAGGAGGTCACCCGCTCGGTCAGGCAGGGGCGTGGTTGACGCCCTCGCTCAGTGCAGCGCCTGTCTGTCCTGTGTCCCCGGCTTCGGGCTGCTACCCGGAATGCTTATCTGAAACGCCCGTTGCCTTCGCCGAGCGCTTTGATCATCAATAGGCCGTCACCGCCGTTCGAATAGTATCGCGGCAGGCGTTGCGTCACCGTGTAGCCGAGTTGGATGTAGAGCCGTTGCGCGTGCGTGTTGACCGAGCGCACTTCGAGGCGCACAGTGCTGACATGGCGGCGGCGAAACCCTTCTTCAACTTTACTCATCATCCGGTTGGCGATTCCACGGCGGCGATGTTCCGGCGCGACGCCGAGTGTGGTGATGTGTCCGGTCGCGCCCGGCTCGACGAGGCCGACGATAAACCCGATCATCGTGCCGTCGGTGGTCACTGCCCGGTAGGAGATTGATTCGGGCGAGGACAGCAGATACTCGAAGGTTTCGCGGCTGTACGCCTCGCCATCCACAAAGCAGCGCAGATCGAGACGCCAGCATTCGTCGAGTTGTGCGACGGTCAGCGGTCTGAGGTCGTATCGGGCCTCTGCCGGTGCGGAAGCGATGGTAGGTGACTTGGGCATCGGCGTCGGGCCAAGGCTGTCAGGCACTCTCTCGACGCCCGGCGAGAACAGACGCGAACGAATTTTCTTCAGTACAGCCATGACGGGAGCATCCGTAAACGGTCAATCATCAACGGCACACGGTCGGAGATTAAGTTCTGACCGTTGACTAATTGCGAGCAAGTCTTCACTAAAGTATTAACATGCAATCGCCGTAGCTGTAAAAGCGGTAACGCGCTGCGACTGCGTGCGCGTAGGCCGCGAGCGTAAGCCCGCGTCCGGCGAATGCCCCGACCAGCACCAGCAGCGAGGAACGTGGCAGGTGGAAGTTGGTTAACAGCGCGTCGACGGCACGAAATCGGTAGCCCGGCGTGATCGTCAGAGATGTGTAACCCGCGCCCGCTTGCACGCGGCCCGTTTGATTGATAACTGATTCCAGCGCCCGCACCGTCGTTGTGCCGACGGCGAACACGCGCCGTCCGCGCGCACGCGCATCATTGACCGCGTCCGCTGCCGGGCCGCCGACCTCGTAATACTCCGCGGCGACGCGATGCTCGCGCAAGTCTTCGGCTCGCACCGGTGCGAACGTGCCATAGCCGACATGCAGCGTTAATTCGACGACGGAAGCGCCGCGTGCGCGAAGCTCGTCGATGACGCGCGGCGTGAAGTGGAGTCCGGCGGTCGGCGCGGCAATCGCTCCGCGCCGTTCGGCATAGACTGTCTGATAGCGTGCGCGGTCTTCGTTACACGTGTTTTCCGCTTCGCGTTTAATGTATGGCGGGAGCGGCGTCTGGCCGACCTCTTCCAGCAGCGCGTCGAAATCTCCCTCACACGTGAACCGCACCACGCGCCGCCCGTCAACGAGCGCGTCAATCACTTCCGCCTGAAGTCGCCCGTCTCCGAACGACACCCACGCGCCGACGCCGAGGCGACGCGCCGGGCGAGCCAGCGCCTCCCACACGCGCGGCACATTCGCGGGCTGCGACGACTGAGTTTCGTCGCCCGCTGATTCTCTGACTTCACCATTCGACAAATCTTTGATCAGAAATAACTCGACACGTCCACCCGTCGGCTCGCGTCGTCCGGTGAGTCGAGCCGGGAAGACGCGCGTGTTGTTGACGACCAGCAAATCGCCCTCTTCGATTTCCGCCGGTAGTGACGAAAAGTGACTGTCGCGCCAACTCGCTCGCGCTCGGTCGACGACCAGCATCCGCGCCCCATCGCGTGCGGCGGGCGGGTGCTGCGCAATCAGTTCTTCGGGCAGGCTGTAATCGAAATCGGAAATGCGCATACGACACCACGGCGAGTTCGGCCCTGACCAATAATCGAGGCTATAGGTCTTTGTCACGACGGGGGAATAAACGGTGCGGCGCGCTCAGCCGCATCCGTCGTGGCGACGCCCTTCGATGTGTTCACCCCGGCGACGATGTTTCCTTCGGAGGCGTGCGCGACCGCTTCGGCGACCGTGTGCTCCTGGTGAAGGACGACCGAGAGTTGCGCGCCGAACATCAGAATCAGACTCGACACATAGCTCCACGTTAGGACGGCGACGACTGCGCCCACCGAACCGTAAATCTGGTCATAGTGGAAGTATTGCAGGCTCCACGCGAAGATGTATTTCGCAGCTTCCCACAGCAGGCCGGCGAGAATCGCGCTCGGCAACGTATCGCGCGTCCGCACGCGACCGTTCGGCACCAGTCGGTACACCAGCGCGAACAGCGAGATCGTCACCACCACACTCGCCATCGCGAATATGAATTGCCAGAAGGCGTCGCCGATAAGTGTCAGGAAGGCGTAACGCTCGATCACACGCAGCGGCAACTGCGCGGCGAGTTGTCGAAGTCCGACGAGCGTCCAGGTCGTTAGAACCGAGAGAATCAGCAGCACGCCGACGGCGCCGATCATTCCGAGTGTGAGCGCGCGTCCGTGCAGAAACGTGCGCGGGCGCGTGCCCCAGATGCGATTCAGAGCGCGCTCAATGACCGCGAAGACCCACGAGCCGGCCCACAGCACGACCACCACGCAACTGACTATGGCGCTCGTGCTGAGGTTCTCGAGCGAGCGCACCGTCGAGCGCAGAAACTCGCTCGACCCAGGGTAGATTTCGACGATGCGCGCCAGCACCTCGCCGCCTGCCGCGAGCCAGTTGCTTAAGGCGAGCACGACGAGCAGCGCCGGAATGAGTGCCAGCAGCCCGAAGTAGCTCATCGCCGCCGCGGGCGTGAACAGATCGTTTTCATGGAACTGATGCACCGACTGATTGAGGATGGTCGTCCACGGCGCGTGATTGCGCACGCCCCATGAATGCCGTGAAAAGAATGGAGACCCCCTCATAATCCACCACCGCGCTGTTCACTTGCCGGTTTCCGCCGAACGCTCATCGGCACGTCAATCAACCGCTTTCGCTTTGCGCATCGGCGGCTGGTCGTTCGCGTCGAGCGCGACGCGGGCCGCCGCGATTGACGCCAGCGCGCGGGGCACCTGACCGTTCAGTGTGCGCGCTGCGGCCAACGCCTGTTCGAAGTCGAGGCGCGCCATCGCCGCGAACAATTCATCAAGTCGGAACGGCGTCGCATCAATGGTCGAATCCACCTCATCATCGAAAGACGCTTCGTCCGACACGCTCTCGATTGACGCCTCGCCCGATGCGACGTCGACCGGCCACTCAAGCTCTGCCTGGCCCGGCAGCAGTTCGAGCATCGTCTCGTCGCCTGTCAAATCAGCCACCGCGTTGGCCGACTGCACGACTGAAGCGAGCATCTCCCAGGCGCGTGCCGGTTCAAGGCGGGCGACAACCTTTGCCGCTGCGACGAACGCCGCGACGCGACCGTGGGTGTTGTTTGTAATGTTCGCCGCGTGGCTGATGGCTTCGTTCAGCAGTTCGACGGCGTGCTCTTTCCGGCCCCGCCGCTCCGCCAACTCGGCGGCCTGAACTAGGCCCCACGCGCGCGCGAGCGGCGGCACGTCGGCATTGCGGACGAACGTCGCGGCGCGTTCGTAATCGTTGTGCGTCTCTTCGGCGTAAGAGCGCGACAGGTTCTCGATCTGTCTGATGGCGATCAGCAGCAGCGCCTCGCGCCGCGTGTCGACGTCTTCAATTTCGGCGACCACGTCGCGCGCCCGCGCCCACAGTTTGTGCCGGGCCGCGGTGCTGATGATGGCGAGGCGCATCGCGTCATGTTTCGATTTATTTTGCTCTCGCTCCAGACCGTCGAGCAGCGGGCGCAACGTGTCGGTTGGGTTCTTCGACGTGACGGAAGTTACTTCGCTCTGCCGCATGAGCGCCTCGCGTCGAGACTCTTCGAGTTGGCCGGCGAGCGCCGCCTGGCACGCACGCAACGCCGCAACGTGGTGCGGCGGTGCCTCGCGCTCGAAGAAGGGAAGCAGGCGCGCGTTGGCGAAGAAGAGCGCGCTTGTCTCGTGCGGGTCGGACATCGCGGCGCGCGTCCGCGCGACGAGTGCCCGTGCGGCGAAATCATAAAACGCGGCGCGCACGTTGAGTGCAACGGGAGTGGCGTTCGTCGGCGACGGCAGTGCGCGGTAGTTCGTCGACCCTTCCGTCACGACCACCAACACCCGCGGCGAGATGACGTACGTCGAAAGCAGCAGCACGGAGTTCGCGTCCGCCCCGTTCGCGCCCGTCGTGTGAATTGTTCTAAGGAACATCGCGTCGGCTTGAGCCGCGTCGTGCTCGCGAAACCGGAGCAGGAATGCTATTAACTCCACACTCACGCCTTCGCGGATGAGGGGCGCCGTCATTTTCGCGGCTGGCCCGCGCTCGCCGCGTCCCAGCAGAATCTCGGCAAGTTGAAGGCGGCGTTCATTGCTGCTACTCATCCGACTCCCTCGCAACGTCCCGGATGAAAGCCGCTCCACTTTATCATCAAATTGCGCAAGCTTTTTTTCTTCTTCAACGACTTCTCTTAGAAACTTTTCCGCCAAACGCGAGTCACGCGCCGCGACTTTCGCCAGCACCTCTTGGCGTGCCTCCGTCATCCGCGTGTTGGTCTGCGACCTGATTGGCAGGCTCTTGTCTTTGATCGTTGATGAATCAACCGTATGCGTCGCGTCACCGGGCGTCGCCGACTCCCATGCGCGCAAGAATATGGAGCGCGCCGCCGACTCGTTGAAAGACCACAGCGCGTCCGCGCACAGCGACTGGACACGCGCGCTGTAAAGTTGATTCTCAAACTTGCGCGCGTCGCTGGCAATTTCAATCAGCGTGTTGAGAGCCTGCTCACGCCGGCGGTGCAGCTTCGCATTACTCTTCGGCGCGGATTTTGATTGCCTGATACCGGGTCGAGCGCGGCGCGTCACGTCATCGCCGCGTGTGCGTTGCGGTCGCGTGACAATCAGAGTCGCGGCATCGACGGCAGTGACTGCGCTGATGCCCAGCATGAGCACGCCCGCGAGCACGAGCGATGCGGCGCAGCAGATACGAAGGTGATAAAGCAAATGAGTCACAGAGGTAATCATGAATGCCGGAAGTTATTGCGGAGGATCGAAGAGTCCGGGTCGGGGCGGCGTCGGGTTGATGCCGAAATGTTCGTAAGCGTGGCGCGTGACCATGCGCCCCTTCGGTGTGCGATTGAGAAAGCCGATCTGAATCAGGTACGGCTCGATAATCTCCTCGATAGAATCCTTTTCTTCGTGCAGCGAAGCGGAGATGGTGCCGAGTCCGACGGGGCCACCGCTGTGCTTTTCGATAATCATCAACAGCAGCTTGCGGTCAACCTCGTCAAGGCCGAAGGCGTCGACCTCCATGCGGTTGAGCGCGTCGTCGGCGACCTCCTTTGTGATGCGCCCGTCGTACTCGACCTCAGCGAAGTCGCGCACGCGGCGGAGCAGTCGATTGGCGATGCGTGGGGTGCCGCGCGCGCGCCGCGCAATCTCTTTCGCGCCGCCCTCGTCAACGTGCGTGCCGACGATGTCGGCGGAACGGCGCACGATCAATTCGAGTTCCTCATGGGTGTAGAAATTAAGATGAAAGACAATGCCGAAGCGCCCGCGCAAGGGGGCGGTAATCATCCCGGCGCGGGTCGTCGCGGCGACCAGCGTGAACTTCGGCAAATCGAGCTTGATTGAGCGTGCCGCTGTGCCCTGCCCGATCATCAGATCGAGTTGGTAGTCTTCCATCGCGGGGTACAGAACTTCCTCGACGGCAGGGTTGAGGCGATGAATCTCGTCGATGAAGAGCACGTCGCCTTCCTGCAAATTCGTTAACAGCGCCGCGAGGTCGCCGGCTCGCTCAATCACCGGCCCGGCGGTCGAACGAATCTCGGCCTTCATCTCGTTGGCGACAATGTTGGCGAGCGTCGTCTTGCCGAGTCCCGGCGGCCCGGTCAGCAGCACATGGTCGAGGGCCTCGCCCCGGTTCCGCGCGGCGCGGATAAAGATGCCGAGATTACTTGTCACCTTCTTCTGCCCGATGTACTCCCCAAGTCGGGTTGGGCGCAGCGACAATTCAAATTCCGACTCTTCATCCATCACGGTCGTCTCGCGAACGCTCACCGGTTCAAGTTCTTCAGGCATAGAAACAGTAGGCAGTGGTCAGTGGCCAGTGGTCAGTGGTCAGAGTTTAGAAGCCGGTCTCTTGTCCTCGCTGGTCACTGACCACCGGCCACTGACCTCTGCTCCTTCATCCTTTCGACAACGTTCGTAGACTGCGGCGCAGCAGCAGTTCGACGGAGAGGCCGCCGCCTTCGGCCATTGCTTGGGTGACTGCTTTCTCAGCAATCGCTCGTTGGTAGCCGAGATTAACGAGCGCTGACAGTGCGTCTTCGCGGAGCGCGTCATCGCTCTGCGGAGCGCGCGCGGCCTGCGCTGCAATCTCTTCCTCGAGCGCCGGTGACGTGAGCGCTGCCATCTTGTCGCGCAGTTCAATCACGAGGCGCTCGGCGGTCTTTCTGCCGACGCCGGGAATTGAAGTCAACCGCGCGAGGTTGTTGGTGCGAATCGCATTGATGATCTCATCGGCGCTCATCCCGGACAGCATCGCAATCCCTGACTTCGGGCCGATGCCGCTGACCAAAATGAGGAGCATAAACAACTCGCGTTCGCGCGCCGTCTTGAAGCCATAGAGTTGCAGCGCGTCTTCGCGCACGTGCGTGTAGATGCGCAACTGAATCTGTGCGCCCGCCTCCTCCATGTCATAGAAGGTCGAGACCGGGATCGTCACTTCGTAGCCGACGCCGCCCACGTCCAAAATCACACTGGTGGCCTGCTTAGCGAGTAGAGTACCGGAAAGATGTGCAATCATTTATTCGACGATAGAGTATCAAGAGAGAAAAGATTTCGGGAGCGTCTCTTGGTTTTCGCGGTGAATTGTAGTTGAAGAGCGAAGCGTTCGGCAAACACCCGTCCATCAATGTGAACGCCCCAAAGCGACTGATGTCCGCGCGTCTTTTCGCCACGCCGTGCCGCGCGCTATACTGGGCGCCTCTCATGAGTGAGAAGGGAAGAGCATGAAGTCGGAGAAAATTTCGGAACTAACCACGAACCGCCTGAGCGTCTACCTGCGGTGTCTGAATCTGCTGGCGTCGGCTGGGATTAAAACCATTTCGTCGCAGGCACTGGCCGACCAATTCAATCTTAACTCGGCACAAATCAGAAAAGACCTCGCCTATTTCGGCGAGTTCGGTGTGCGCGGCGTCGGCTACGCGGTCGATGACTTGCGCCGGCATCTGACGCAAATCCTCGGACTCGACAGCGCGCACCGTGTCGGCATCGTCGGCGCCGGCAATCTGGGGACGGCGCTCGCCAACTACAACGGATTCCTGGCGTCGAACTTCGCGGTGGTCGCGCTGTTTGACAACGACCGGGAGAAGATCGGACGCACCATCGGCGAGACCGGGGTGATGGTGCATGATGTGCGTAAGATGGCGCGCGTCGTGCGTGACGAGAAGATCGATGTCGCGGTGATCGCCGTGCCGGCGCGCGTCGCGCAACGGGCGCTCAATGTGGTGATGTCCGCCGGCGTCCGAGCGGTGCTCAACTTCGCCCCCGTCAGGCTGCACACGCGGCTCGGCGTCAAAGTCAAAAACGTCGACTTGACCATCTCGCTGGAATCGCTATCGTACTACCTCGCTCGTCCGCAAATCACTTGCGTTACCAACCCGCGCGGCATCCTCCCCTACGAGGAGATGACGCAGCGCGAAGAACATGAGCTTTCAAGCAATTAACAACAAAGGAGTGCTGGTTCCATGTCTCTCAACGTCATCAAAAGAGTTTTGCCGTTTACCTTAACGCTGATTATCGGTGCCGCGCTCGGCAACTTCGCGGGCGTCATTTCCAGTTTTGTCAGCAGCCTGCCGAGCATCTCGCCGGCCCCGGCAGCGCCCTACAAGAGTCGTCGCGGATGCCGTAGCGCTGGCCGCTTCCGCAGCGATGCGCCGAGCGATGACCTCAACAGAGTTTTCAATGAGAGCGAGTTAAAGCAACGGGCGGTGCTGCTGTCGCGGCCGTCACCGGGCTTCTCCGAAGAGGCACGATTGAATAACGTTTCAGGGACGGTCAAGTTAAATTTGGTTTTGGGTGCCGACGGCGAGGTGTCGAAGATTACGGTGATAAACGGCTTGCCCAACGGCCTCACCGAGCGAGCGATTGAGGTGGCGCGACAGATACGTTTCACGCCGGCCCAAAAGGATGGCCGCCCGGTGTCACAGTACGCAACCGTTGAATACCTCTTCAACATTTACCAGACAAGCAAGGTTTATTAAGCAAACAGTCAGCCGAAAGATCGCATGGACGAACAGACCGCGCGGCGCGAGATTGTGCGCGTCGGACAGTTGTTGTATGAGCGCAGCTACGTCGTTTCGTCAGACGGCAACGTCAGCGTCCGCCTTGACGACGGGCGCATCATCGCGACGCCGACGATGACCTCCAAGGGGCGGATGACTGAGGACTCGCTGGCGGTCACGAATATGGAAGGCAAGGCGCTCAACAACCGGCGCGCGTCGAGCGAATTGGCGATGCACCTGTTGATCTACCGCGAGCGTGCCGACGTGAAATCCGTCTGTCACGCGCACCCGCCGCACGGCTCGGCCTTCGCCGTCGCCGGACTCGCTATCGATCAGCCGATTCTGTCCGAAGTGATTCTGGCTTTGGGGTGCGTTCCACTCGCGGAATACGGCACGCCATCGACCGATGAGTTGACCGAAGCGATGCGCCCGCTCGTCAAACATCACAACGCGATACTAATGGCGAATCACGGCGCGGTCGCTTACGGCGCGGATGTCTGGCAGGCATTCGACCGGCTCGAAACTTTGGAGCACACCGCGAAGATCACCATTCTTTCCCGCGCGCTCGGCGGCTCACGGAACCTCTCACCGGATGCGATTGAGAAACTAATCAACGTGCGCGAAAAGGCCGGCTACCTCGACGAGACCGCGCGCTGCCAGTCCTGCGGCTACCTCCACGAGACGCGCATCGTCTGTCCGACCGGCGAGCGCCCGCAAACCACCGGGGCGGGACACGGTGCGCTGAATGCGACAACTAACGGCGCGCATAAAATTTCTTTGACCCGCGAGGAATTGATTGAGCTACTTAGTCAAGCCACGCGACTCGGCAAATAGTACAAGTAAGTGCTAAAGGCAACAGGAAACGGACTCGCGTTTTACCGGGCGATGATTCCACCAGCCAACGAATTCAATGAGCTAACTTAAATCAACTTTGATGAGGAGCGAATAGCAAATGCAGGAAGCACTCGGCATGGTCGAGACGAAAGGTCTCGTGGCGATGATCGAAGCGGCGGACGCGATGGTGAAGGCCGCGAACGTGACGCTGATCGGCTACGAAAAGATTGGCGCGGGGTTCGTCACCGCGATTGTGCGTGGCGACGTGGCGGCGGTCAAAGCGGCGACGGACGCAGGGGCGGCGGCGGCGCGGCGCGTCGGTGAATTAGTCAGCGTGCATGTCATCCCGCGCCCGCACAGCAGCGTCGACGAAGCACTCCCTATCGGCAACAACGACTAACGCGAAATGATTATCGCGCGCATCCTCGGCACCGTCGTCTCGACGCAGAAGGACGAGCGGCTCAGAGGAAAGAAATTGCTGCTTGTGCGCCCGCTCAACCTGGACGGCACCGACGGCAGTGGCTACATCGTTGCGGTCGACACGGTCGGCGCGGGCTTTCACGAGCGCGTGCTGGTCGTCGCAGGCTCCAGCGCCCGCCTCGCCGAAGGGCTGAAGGATGTTCCGGTTGACGCGGCGATTATCGGCGTAATCGATGCCGTTGATTTTATCAATGACTGATTCGCCCGGCGCACACCGTCCCGGCGTGCGCTAGTGTGGTCTTGGAAAAATCACTCCACCTGTTTCCTGAACGGATGCTCAAAGCTTAAATAGAAGAAGACGCCGCGCTCGCCTCTGCTCGGCCCGACGCCGATGGGGACGGCGAGTCCCGGGACGATCTGCAGCCCGTTGCGGAAGTTGTGCGCCCAACGGACGCCGGGGTTGAGAAGTAGTTCATATTCGCGCCGCGTCTGCCGAGGCCCGGTCACCGTCTGGGGACTGTTCCACGCTGTTTCGATCAGTACGTTAAAGGTCGGGGCGACCAGCCACACGAAGCTCTGGCCGAGATTATATTCGGTGGTGTGCGCCTTCTCACCGATAGTGTTGGTGGCCGACGGAGTATAGGTCGCACCTGCGTTCCAGTGCGTCACCAGATTTCGCGACAGCGCCGCGCTGACGGGCAGGTTGAATTGCATCCCGAAGCCGCCCGCGCCCAACCCTTCTCGCTCATCACCCGACGGCAGCAGCAGCGAGAAGCGCGGGGCGACAGCGACCGTCGTTTCGCCGCTGCCGACTAGTTGATAGCGATAGTTCAATGCCACATCGCCAATCCCACGTCCGCTGGCGGGAACTCCGCCGATTCTCTGGACGGGGAGCGTAAAACCCAACTGATGCTTCTGGCTGATGACCGGCCACTCCTGTGTGAAGGTGTAGAGCCAGTCGCCGCCGCGCCGCCGCGTGAAGGTATTGATGTGCTGAACGACGCCGGCCTCCTGGTTGTATGCCTCCTCAATCAGAAAGCTGTTGTCCTGAATCGGCGGTGGGTCGCCTTTCGCTGGTGCTGATGGCGAGTTTGTTTGAGCGTGCGCGGAGTTTGCGTAGAGAAATAGCGACAGAAAAAGGAGCGATAGCACGAGGTGAGGTCGCAACCGTCGTTGCTTCACGAAAGGATGCTTCCTTTCGTCTTCGAGATGTGACCCAGCAGTGATGGGATCGGGCTGCCGTGCGGACAGTGCTGCGGATGACCGAGCAAAAGGTCGATGCGTTGTTCGAACTCATCCGAGATGTGGTGCTCCAGACGCTCCGCCTCGTCATGCACCGACGCCGAAGCATAACCGAGCGTATCGGCCAGAAAGCATTCCAGCAAACGGTGACGACGCACGATCTTGAGCGCGATGCCGCGACCCTTGTCGGTCAGGCGCACACCGTAGTAAGGAACGTGCGCGACCAGTTCCTGCCGCTCCATCTGCTTCAACATCTTCGACACGGCGGGCGGGCTGACGCTGAGCGCCCCGGCCAAATCGCCGGTGCTCACCTCCTGCCGTCCCCCCGTCCGTTCCGACAGACTCCAAATCGCTTTCAGGTAATCTTCCTTCGACGGGGTCATTTTCTTATCGCGCTTCTGTACGGCGATCATCAACTCTCCTTAGATAAGTCCGAACAGCCGCGCCACGGTGGCGGTGAAGAAACAGACAATGATGCCGAGCGCCACCGGCAGCAGCGACGCCACGGTCGTCCACTTAAGACTTCGTGTCTCTTGCCAGATCGTCATAATGGTTGTGCTACACGGGTTATGCAACAGACTGAAAAGCATCAGGTTGATGCCGGTCAGCATCGTCCAGCCGCCCAGTCCCGTCAGGACATGATGGACTTGCGCGGTGTCGTCAAGCTCAATCATCACGCCGGTCGATGCCAGACTCGACTTGGCGACGTTGAGCGTCAGCATCAGAATCGTCGGGATCACGATTTCATTCGCTGGGATGGCGACGACGTAGGCGAGCAGGATGACGCCGTTCAGTCCGAGCAGCAGGCCGAGCGGTTGCAGAAAGTGAACCGCGTGTTCGGCGATGCTTGAGCCGCCGAGGTTGATGTTGCTGATCAGCCAGATAACCGCGCCCGCCGGGGCCGCCATAATCACGGCCCGCTTAAGGACGATCAGCGTGCGGTCAATCATCGACGTGTAAATCGTCTGCCAGATTTGCGGCGGTCGATAGGGCGGCAACTCCAGACTGAAACTGGACGCTTCGCCTTTGAGCCACGTGCGCGATAGAAAGGCCGAGACGAGCAGCGTAAAGATGATGCCAAGCAGCGCGACCGCGACGACGCTCGTCGCCGCGATGAAACTCGCCAGTGCCGGCGGCGCCGTCGCACCGATGAAGATCGTGCCGATCAGAATCAGCGTCGGCCAACGCCCATTGCAGATTGAAAAGTTGTTGGTGATGATGGCAATCAGTCGTTCGCGTGGGCTGTCGATGATGCGCGTCGAGACCACGCCCGCGGCGTTGCAGCCGTAACCCATCATCATCGTCAGCGCCTGCTTGCCGTGCGCACCGGCGCGCTTGAACAGACGGTCGAGATTAAACGCGACGCGCGGTAGGTAGCCAAGATTCTCCAGCAGCGTGAACAGCGGGAAAAAAATCGCCATCGGGGGCAGCATCACACTGATCACCCACGCGGTCGCCAGGTACACTCCGTCGATCACAAACCCTGCCAGCCACCACGGTGCGCCCATCGCGCGGGCGACTTCGTGCATCGCTTCGTAGACCGTGCCTTGCAAGAGCGACGCGAGCATCGCCGAAGGAACGTTCGCACCCGCGATGGTCAGCCAGAAGACGACCGTCATCATCAAGATCATTACCGGGAAACCCCACACCCGGCTGGTTAACACGCGGTCGCAGAACAATTCAAAGTGCATGCGGCGCGGTTGCCCGGTGCGTGCGACGGCACGGCCCGCAACCTCGGCGGCGTCGGCGTAAATTGCCTCGGTCAGGCGGTCGTGGATGTCGCCGCTGAACTCCCGGCGCAGGCGTGCCGCCTCTTGCAAAATTTCTTCTGATGCCGCCATCTTAACTCGCCCCCAACTGTGTCAAGTTTACTGCCGTGTCTGATCGTCCCAACTCGCCGAGCGTCCCGTCGCGAACGGCGCGGATGATGCTCTCATCGCCTTCCAACAACCGCAGCGCGACCCAGCGCGCGTTCGGCAGTCCACCGACCGCGCCTTCTAGTTGGGCCGCGAGCGCCGCGACCGCCGCTTCGAGCTTTGCATCCCGATATTTAATCCGGCGCGGTCGGGTCGGGTACGCGCCCTGTGCCACATTGTCCACCGCGCTCAAGAGTTCCGTGACGCCCTCGCCACGGCGGGCCGACATCGGCACGACGGGCACACCGAGGTCGCGCGTCAGGGCGCGTTCGTCCACCTCGATGCCGTGACGCCGCGCCTCGTCAATCAAATTAAGCGCGACGACGGCGCGGTCGGTAATCTCAAGCACCTGCATTGTCAGGCTCAGGTTTCTTTCAAGGCGAGTCGCGTCGGCCACGACGATGGTGACATCGGGCCGGCCAAACAGCACAAAGTCGCGCGCCACCTCTTCGTCGACGCTGGTCGAAAGCAGCGAATATGTTCCGGGCAAGTCGACCATCTTGAACTTTTTGTTATTGTAGTTGAATGCACCCTCGGCACGGGCGACGGTCTTGCCGGGCCAGTTGCCGACGTGCTGCCGGAGGCCGGTCAGTGAGTTGAAGATCGTGCTCTTGCCGGTGTTCGGGTTGCCCATCAGGGCGACGACATAATCCCACCCGCCGGATTTGATGCCGAGCCGTGTGAGCTGAGACGTGTTGCATGAAGAGGAACACGCGCCGCAGGTCGCCGTCGCCTCGACCATCTCAATATGCGCGCTCATGATGTGGCCTCCGTCAGCGTCGTGTCGTTTATCATTTGAACCTCGATCATTGCGGCCTGCTCGTGCCGGAGAGCAACTACGGCGTCGCGAATGCGGTACGCGACCGGGTCTCCGAGCGGACTGCGCATCATCGTTTCGACAACGGTGCCGGGCAAGATGCCGAGGTCGAACATCCGGCGGCGCTCGGCGTTGCGGCTGTGGACGCCGGTCACCGTCGCGGTTTGGCCGACGTCAAGCTGATTAAGTGTCATAAGCTGTTCGTTCTTTCCTGCTTGTTGATGATGTGTTGGTGATGATCGACGGGCAGTTCGGGTCTCTTTTCGCAATGTCACGATTGGCGCCCCAGTATGTCCGCCGATTAGTTATACCAGAAAATGTACTGTGGTTAAACCAGAAAATGCACTTTGGTTAAAAAATAAATTCAGGGTGGCCGTTTGTCAAAAGTTTACCGAGACTAATCCTTCATAGACATCGCGTTTTGCCGCCGAAATTCTTTCAGAGTAAGATGTGGCGATGCAATTAGCGCGCGTTATCGGGACAGTGGTGGCGACGGTCAAGAACGACTCGTTAGAGGGCCGCAAGCTTTTGATCGTGCAATCGCTGAACGCGCGGCTCCAACCGCAGGGCACGCCGCTCGTCGCGCTCGACGCAATTGGCGCGGGCATCGGCGAACTCGTGTTCTGGTGCCGCGGCAAGGAAGCGAGCTTTCCGTTTAAGCGCGAAGACACGCCGACCGATTGCACCATCATCGCCATTGTTGATTCCGAAGCGCACGTGCATCATGAACAGGATGCGAGAGAAGAGGGCCGCCGCCGATGATTCTCGCGCGTGTGCTCGGCAACGTCGTTGCGACACAGAAGAACGAACGCTACGACGGCGCGCGCGTGATGTTGTGCCAGCCGATTACGCCGGCGGGCGAAGAGACGGGAGCGACGCTCCTGGCGCTTGATTCGGTTGACGCGGGCGCGGGCGACGTGGTGCTGATAGTGCAGGAGGGCTGGGGCGCTTCGACCGCCGCGACCGGCGTCGCCGGAGCCGCGATCGATTCGGCCATCGTCGGAGTCGTCGACCGGATTGATCTTCTGCCGGACGAGGTTAGAGAGGTAAAGCAAAAATGAGTGCCGATCAAGATCAAGTCCGTCAGATTGCGGAACGCATTGCCCAACGTTTGTCGTCGAGTGGAGACGAGCCGCCGCTGCGCGCGGGCCGTGAAGATTCTCGCGCGCACGGTCATGACGGCGACGACCTCAACGCACTGCGCGCCACGCTGGCCGAGATGCAGCGGCGGCTCGCGCACATTGAATCGCACATCACACACGACGAGACATGTCAGACCGGTCAGCCGACAATTCAACCGCTCAATCAGCCGACGACCCAACCGCATCGCTTTGTTGATATGCATGACAACACACGCTCGCTTCAGTCAGAAGCAAAACAAAACAACGCGACCGCGATTCGTTCGCCGTGGTTGAGCGGCACTTACGTTCCGGCAACGTCGCACCCGAGCGGCGAGCGGTTCGGCATCAGCGAGGCCGTCTCCGAAATGGTTGATTATTTCGAGAACGAGAAGACCTGCAACGTCGAGCCGGGCGGAAAGCCGTGCGACCATTGCAGCATGTGCAGTTCGCGCGGTTTTTGAAGTAAGGGTTACATCACAGGCTGAGTCAGTGCACTTCGCGCCGACGCCGTCGTTGATAAAAGTTAAGGCCGCTCTCGATTCGAGAGCGGCCTTTGCATATTTAAGTCGAACAACAATTTCTCTGTTCGATGATTAACGGGCGACCGCGCCGCCCTGTGTGTTGCGCAGAGACTCGGAGTTGATGCGAGGCGCCTGGCGCGAACCTTCTTCCGCTTTGAAGTAAGGCTCTTCTTTGAAGCCATAAATTTTGGCGGCGATCACCATCGGGAAGTTGCCACGAGTGACATTGTAATCCTCAATGATTTTGTTGTAGTCACCGCGCGCGACGGCGATGCGGTTTTCGGTTCCTTCGAGAGATGTCTGGAATCTCAAAAAGTTTTCGTTCGATTTCAAGTTCGGGTAGTTTTCAACGAGTGATAGCAGTCGCCCGATGGT
>JALZJL010000220.1 GCA_030859785.1 Acidobacteriota bacterium | reverse complement strand
ACCGTCCACGCGACGAGCGCGGGCCAAGGATTAGGTTCGACCTTCACGGTTGAGCTTCCGCTGCTCGCCGGCGCGTTGCCGCACAACCAGCGACGGTTAGTCTTTGGGAAAGCGGAGCGGTTAACGGCTTAACAACCGGCGGTGAAAGCCCGCACGGGCGCAATCAAAAGGGAAAGGGCGTGTCTATGGCAACTACGATGATCGGGATTCTCGCTTTAATCCAACAGGTGGAGGAGCTTAAGATGACGACCGGCAGGTGGGTCTTCATGATCAGCGCGTGGACGGCGATCTTCTCGCTCATTATTTTTTGCTTCTCGAAGGTGCTTCGCAACCGTAAGAAGTAGGTCTTAAATTGCAGTTTGCAGTCCTGTACGCGCCGCTGTTCGGGGGCGACTGAGCGGCGCGTGCGGGACTGATGCGCTTGTGCCCCTTTGACCGAAAGACAATTATGGCCGTTGTTCAGAGAAAATTATCAAACACATTCAAAAAATTTTTCGAGTCGGAAAAGTCGAGCGGCATGTTGCTCATTATTTGCACGGTCGTTTCGCTTCTGCTCGCCAATTCAATTATCGGCGCAAATTACTTAAGCATGTGGCAGATGTATGTCGGCGGCTTGAGCGTCGAGCATTGGATTAATGACGCGCTGATGGCGGTGTTCTTCTTGCTGATCGGCTTGGAGCTCGAACGCGAGCTTTATAACGGCGAGCTCTCGAATTTCAGAAACGCGCTCCTGCCAATTATAGCGGCACTCGGCGGCATTTGTTTCCCTGCATTGATTCATTTCGCTTTGAATGCGGGAACGCCGACGCAAGCCGGAATCGGGATTCCAATGGCGACCGACATTGCTTTTGCTCTGGGTGTTCTCGCGCTTTTAGGAAGCCGCGTTCCTGCGTCATTGAAAGTCTTTTTGACGGCGCTCGCCGTGATGGACGATTTGGGCGCGATCATCGTCATCGCCATTTTCTACACGGCGCAACTTTCGATTGCCTACTTAATCGGCGCGATTGCAGTTTTCGGATTGCTCTTTGCGCTCAATCGTTTTCGGGTGATGAGTTTAATCCCCTATCTCATCGGCGGCGTTTTAATGTGGTTCTTGATGCTGAAGTCGGGCGTTCACGCGACGATTGCCGGAGTCCTGCTCGCCTTCGCCATTCCTTTCACGGGCAAGCAAGATGACGAGGAATCGCCCTCGCACCGGCTCGAACACTTCTTGCATAAGCCCGTCGCCTTCATCATCCTTCCCATATTCGCGCTGGCAAATACGGGTATCATCCTCGGCGCTGACGCTCTGCAAAGTCTGACGGCAAGCAATAGTCTCGGAATAATCTCGGGACTTTTAATCGGCAAGCCCGTCGGGATCACGCTCCTGAGTTTTATCGCCGTCTCAATCGGCATTTGCCGCCTGCCGCTCGATCTGAATTGGAAGCACGTGTTCGGCGCGGGGCTCCTTGGGGGCATCGGATTCACGATGTCAATTTTTATCACGAATCTCGCCTTCGTCGATGAAGTGAACGCGATAAACGCATCGAAAATGGCTATCTTGCTTGCCTCTTTGACGGCAGGCACAATCGGTTTTCTGTGGCTCAAACTGCTGGGCAAGCCCGTAGAGGGTGATGAAGACATGGACGCGATGGATTTCGTAGCGACTGAAGGATAGCTGCGCCGGTTCTTACAATGAATGATTAACCGTTCACGATGTACGACCGTTTCTCCCGGCGCGCACAAGGCTCACCGCGTACCTTTTGCAGCAAGAAGATCATTAAAGCATCTATCAGCCTTGCTCGCTGCTACTATTGAGCGCGGATGTTAAAGCACGCACCTCAGCGCGCAAAGCCGCTATCTCGTCGCGCAGCGCGTTGACCTGTTCGCTGCCTGCGACTTCCGACTCCTCGTCCGCCGCGTCGCGCCCGATGAAGAACGTGGCCAGCGTCGCCGTCACATACCCGAAGACGGCGAACGCATAGATGGCGAGGATGAAACAGAGCACGCGACCCTCTGCCGTCTGCGGGAAGTAGTCGCTGCCTATCGTCGTCATCATCATCGCCGTCCACCACAGGGCTTCGCCGTACGCAGTAAGTGGTGAGTCCGGGGCGTCGCGCTCGAAGGCAAACATGCCGGCAGCGCCCGCGAAGGTGACGCCGAGTGTCAAGACGACGACATAGCCGACTCCGCGCCGCCGCATCGTCGCGCCGAGCGCGCGCATGCCGCGATTGAGAGAACTGATGAGGCGGAACAACCGAAGCCCGCGCGCGGCGCGGGCGGCGCGCAGGATGCGAAAGACGCGGAATAGGCGAAAGACGCGCAACGCCGGGACGACGAGTGCGATTAGTGTCAGCCAGTTAGATCTAAGATAGCCGGTCTTGTCGGGGGCGAGAATGATCTTCAGCAGGAAGTCGAAGATAAAGACGATCCAGATGACGGTGTTCGCCGTGTTGAGCGCGGGCCCTTCGCCCGACACGGATTCATAAACGAACATCGCCAGCCAGACGAAGCCGAGAATGAGCATCGGCGTCTCCAGCCAGTCTTCAACTTGAGCGAGTAGTTGGCGGCGTTCGTCGTTGAGTATTTCGTGTTCGGGCGGCGTGTGATCGGTGGTGTTCATTGAGAATCAGGGTCGGCGGTGGTCAAGACGGCGAGGCTGTCCGAAGCTCTACGTCTGTGGCGACCGTTAAGTCGCTCACAGAGCATTTCGGGCAGCCTTGCTGTTTCGTTTACCTGTCGTTTGGGTCTGGCTTCTCAGGAACTCATTTCTCCGGTGCTCAGGGCGAGGTTGTTTGCGTCGGTTGATCCGCCCGGAGCGCGCTGCGGTAAGCGACGTAAATATCAGTGAGACGGTCGGCACTCGCCGGGTCGTTGCGGGCGAGCAGCGTAATCAAGTCGTCGCGCGCGGCGAGAATTGCGCGGGCGCGGTCAACCTGTTCTGCGGACAGGGCGCGGTCTTGCGTGCGGTCAGTTTCGG
>JALZJL010000344.1 GCA_030859785.1 Acidobacteriota bacterium | reverse complement strand
CGCGCTTCGACGTTCAACACGGAGCGCATCGACCATCTCTACCAAGACCCGCACATCAACGGTGTGAGGTTGTTTCTGCACTATGGCGACATCGCGGATTCGACCAATCTGATCAAGTTGCTTTACCGCATCCAGCCGGACGAAGTTTATCATCTGGCGGCGCAGAGCCACGTGCGCGTGAGCTTTGACATTCCCGAATATACGGGCGATGTCACCGGCCTTGGGGCCGTACGCATTTTGGAAGCGATTCGGGAAACCGGTTCGAAGGCGAAATTTTATCAGGCCAGCAGTTCAGAGATGTACGGTAAGGTGCAGGAGACGCCGCAACGCGAAACCACTCCGTTCTACCCGCGCAGTCCCTACGGGGCCGCTAAAGTTTACGCATACTGGGTGACCGTTAATTACCGTGAAAGTTTCGGTATGTTCGCGTGTAACGGCATCCTGTTCAATCACGAATCGCCGCGCCGTGGAGAGACATTCGTGACGCGCAAAATTACACGCGCCATCGCTCGCATCAGGGTCGGCCTGCAGGACAATCTCTATTTAGGTAACCTTGATGCCAAACGCGACTGGGGATATGCCAAGGAATATGTGGAAGCGATGTGGCTGATGCTTCAACAAAAAGAACCTGACGATTATGTGATTGCGACGGGCGAAACGCATTCCGTTGGGGAGTTTTTGGAGGAAGCATTCTCTTCAGTAAATCTTGATTGGCGTAAGTATGTAAAAGTAGACCCGCAATATTATCGTCCGGCTGAGGTGGACCTGCTGGTTGGCGACGCGAGTAAGGCCAAGCAAAAGCTGGGTTGGGAGCCGACCACGACGTTCACAAAACTTGTGCGGCTGATGGTGGATGCCGACATCGAGGCGGTGACGAGAGCGCAGTCGAGAGACGTTTAAAAGCAATGGAATTGTTTGACAAGCGAGTTGTCGTCACTGGCGGAGCAGGGTTCTTGGGTTCTTTTGTCGTGGAGAAACTGCGCGAGCGGGGCTGTCGCCACGTGGTCGTGCCGCGCTTCAACGAGTACGACTTACGAGACCACGATGCCATCCTGCGTCTTTATGCTGACGTCCGACCGCACATCGTGATCCACCTGGCCGCAGTTGTCGGCGGCATTGGCGCGAATCAATCTAACCCCGGACGGTTCTTTTACGACAACGCGATGATGGGGATCCAACTGATGGAGCAAGCCCGACAGTCATGTGTCGAGAAGTTCGTTGCCCTCGGCACGATTTGCGCTTACCCAAAGTTCGCCCCTGTGCCTTTCAAAGAAGACGATTTGTGGAACGGTTACCCGGAAGAGACGAACGCGCCTTATGGGTTAGCGAAAAAGATGATGCTGGTGCAGGCGCAGGCGTACCGCGCGCAGTACGGCTTCAACGCGATCTACCTGTTGCCTGTGAATCTTTATGGCCCGCGAGACAATTTCGATCTCGGAACTTCGCACGTCATTCCTGCAATCATACGCAAGTGTGTTGAGGCGAAGGAGGGCGGGCAGAGCGAAATCGTGTTGTGGGGTGATGGCTCGCCGACCAGGGAGTTCCTGTATGTTGAGGACGCTGCCGAAGGCGTTCTATTAGCGACCGAAGGTTACGATGGCGATCAGCCGGTTAACTTGGGGACAGGCGAGGAGATTGCCATCCGCGACGTGGCGCAGGTGATTGCCGCAGAGGTCGGCTTCAGTGGCCGTTTTGTCTGGGACACGACCAAGCCTAATGGTCAGCCACGACGTTGCCTCGATGTCAGCCGCGCAGCACAGCAGTTTGGCTTCAAGGCCGCTCACCGTTTGCGAGACGGTATCCCAAAAACGGTGGCATGGTTTATGGCGCACCGTCACGAATTGCGACAAGTATTGTTCGTATGAACCGAAAGAGAAATGGAAAGTTAAACGGCTTTCAGGACATTCTCTCCAGTACGTGTCAAGTGATCGAAGTTTCTAACTTAAGTGGAACATTAGTTTTTCGAGGTCATCGGCTTGATAAGTGTCATTACGCCGACGTACAACGGCGAGCGATTCATCGAATATTGTATTCGCAATGTGATTGAGCAACGGTGCCCGAACCTGGAGCACGTCATCGTTGATGGTGGTTCAACGGACAATACCGTTGACATCATCAAGCGTTACGCGAGCGTGTACCCGCACATTCGATGGGTCTCAGAGAAAGATAGTGGGCAATCGGACGCGATGAATAAAGGGGTCGCGATGGCGCGCGGTGATGTGCTCGGCTTTTTAAACGTCGATGATTATTACAACCCCGGAGTGCTGAACTGCGTTGCGGAGTTATTCCCCACTCTTTCTGAGCCGCATCTGCTTGTTGGCAACTGTCGTGTCTTTGACGACAATGACGATCTACTTTTCGTTAATAAACCCGCTAAGCTATCTTTGCTCCGTTTGCTAATGGCTTCAAACGTCAACCCTCTCCCGGTAAACCCGTCGGCGTATTTCTATCATGCCTCACTGCACCAGAAGATTGGTTTATATAGCACGTCAGAACATTACGTATTGGACTTCGATTTTCTTTTGCGTGCGGTGCAGATGGCCGCAGTCACCTATATTAATCAGGATTGGGGAAACATGAGGCTTATCAGAGGAACGAAAACCCATACCGATATGCAAAACGGCACTTCTGGGCCACGTGTAGAAAAGCTACTGACAGATTATCGCAATCGTCTTCCTCTGCGACAGCGCCTGACAGTGAATCTCGGCCACGAACTCTACACTAATCAAGCGGTGCGTTGGCGGATACTTCGGATAGCTTGTTTCGTCGAAGGGTTTGACTTGCAACTCTTTCTTAAGCGGAAGTTCTCGCTCCTTTTCAGGAGAGGGACATCATAGTTTCATCAATAAGTTGTTCGGCGAAGCCCCGGCATCGGAATGATGAGCAAGGAATTAATTCTGCGTGACGGTCTTCAAGTAGATACTCAGGAAGGATGCATCAAGTATGGACCTACAGGATTTATTAATCGATTCACCTAAACTACACGGAGGCGGAACCATTTCTTGGGGGCTATCTTATGAGGTGTTGAGTTATATCAACGAACATGCGGACGAAACATTCAGAACGCTGGAGACCGGTGCCGGGCTGAGTACCATTCTGTTTGCGTTGAAAGGAACTGAACACACTTGCATTCTTCCGGATAAAGACATTATTGATCGCATTGCAGAATACTGCGCGCAAAAACAGATTTCCCTGCAAAAGGTAAATTTCGTATTAGATATCTCTGAAAATGCGCTGCCTCGTTTAGAACTCACCGCGCTGGACCTAGTCTTGATCGATGGCCGTCACGGTTTTCCGGCCCCGTTCATTGACTGGTACTACACGGCATCCGCCCTCAAGTTGAACGGCACGCTGATCATCGATGACACGCAGCTTTGGACAGGCGACGTGTTGAAGAAATTCTTACTTTCGGAACCCGAATGGAAACTGAAACAGGAGTTTTCGTCAAGGGCGTGTGTTTTCGTCAAACTGGCAGAAGGCAGTGAATCGAAAGAATGGTGTGATCAGCCTTACACGGTGCTCAACAGCGACCTCACGGAAGGCGCTCAAGCGAGTCGTCACGTTGAACGGGTGCGCCGTCTTGTTGGGCATTTACGCGCCGGTGAATTTTCGATTCTGGGCAGGAAGATTCGCAGAAACACCATCGGTTAACAGCACACAATGGAAAGCCATTTGTACAGTTGAGCGGAGAAGGCCGACGCCGTAATCACCGGTGGCTTTTGCGGTTTAGTTTGCCGCACCTTGTACTAAACCAAAAATGTGGCCCGTGATATGGACGTGACGGTCGCCGTCTTCACTTACAACCGTTGCGCGAGTCTGAAGCAGACGCTGGGGGCACTGGAATGTGTGCATGTGCCAGAAAGCGTGGGCTGTGAACTCATCATTTTGGATAACCAGTCTACCGACGATACGGCGGCGATGGTCCGATCTTACGTGATGCCGAGGATGGCCGTACGCTATGTTTGCGAGCCGCGGCGCGGAGTGGCGCACGCACGCAACACCGCTCTTGCCGCGGCGCGCGGAGAGATCGTCCTCTGCATTGATGATGATGTCCGTCCGCCGCTCAACTGGATTGAGCGGATGTGCGCGCCGATCTTATCTGGTAGAGCACATGCCGTGGCGGGCGGGATGAAGATTGCGCCGCATTTGGAGCGCCCGTGGATGACGCCACGTCACCGGGCGTGGATGGCTTCCACGGAACTTTTCGATGCGGATGACCCTCCTGCAATCATTAGCGCAAACATGGCTCTGTCGCGGGAGGTGATTGCAAAAGTTCCGGGTTTTGACACTGAACTCGGCCCCGGAGCATTGGGCTT
Organism: Acidobacteriota bacterium; assembly: GCA_030859785.1. GTDB lineage: Bacteria > Acidobacteriota > Blastocatellia > Pyrinomonadales > Pyrinomonadaceae > JACDEG01. The sequence goes on along the minus strand of JALZJL010000344.1, from coordinate 15,458 downwards.
CTGGGAGGACTCGCTGTTTTCGTGGCAGATCAAAAAGGCGGGATACCGAATCGCCTCAGCGCTTGATGCTGTCGCGGAACATCACTTCGACGAATCCAGACTGCTCAGATCAAGTTGCCTGGATCGTGCAAAGAAGGACGGCAGGTCAGAGGCATACGTTGCGTATCATTGGGAACACCGACAAGTTACAAACCCCGAACTTCAACTGGCGAGATGTGTGCTTCGGCTGACTAAGTGGCGTTTCCAGAGAAGGCGAGAGTGGCTCAACCTCGACGAGGGGGCCCCCGAGTGGGAGATGGACTTGGTAGCGGCGGCGAATTTTTTCAAACAATATTTGCTCGAGCGCAAACGCCCGCGTAACTATGAAAAGCATGGACTCGTAAAAGTAAGAACGCAACATGAGATTGGCGATGACGATCCAGTGCGTTTGACCAGGTAGCTTCGGTTCGACCAAGTCGGGATTTCGTTCTTGAACAAAGGATTGGAATACACGCCGCGATTGAGTCTCCTGAAGCGCACCTACAAGCATCTTGCCTGTGGCAGATGTTTCGCAATGAGCCTTGAGGAAAGCTGAGAATGGTAGGTTGAAGATTGCTGTCTGGCATAATTTGCCGAGTGGCGGAGGTAAACGAGCACTTTATTACCACGTTCGTGGACTAGTGGAACGCGGGCATACAGTCGAATCGTGGTATCCGCCAACTGCCGACCAAACGTATTTGCCATTAAAAGATTTGATCACCGAGCATGTTGTGCCTATGCCCTGGCAACCGAGGACAGCTAAGACCCGGTTTGGCACACCGGCCGCTTATTACTACAATGTTGTGGGTCTCACCAAAGCCCTGGATCGGCATTGTCAAGAATGCGCCGAAGAAATAAATCGCGGTAAGTTTGACCTGCTCTTTGCGAATTCTTGTAGATTCATGCGCGCTACATCGATAGGTCGTTATGTAAAAATACCTAAAGTTATTTACCTGCAAGAACCCAATCGCCAGTTGTATGAGGCGCTCCCCCGATTGCCTTGGATTGCCTTATCTGCACCGAAAAGCTTGTGGTCAGCGAAATATCTCGCGGATTTTTTTCGAGACCTGATAAAAGTGCAGGGACTGCGGATTCATGCCCGTGAAGAGTTACTGAATGCTCAAGCTTTCGATGCGATACTGGTCAACTCTTACTACAGCCGCGAGAGCGTGCTGCGCGCGTATGGTTTAGACGCTAAGGTGTGTTATTTAGGAATTGACACGAGACTGTTTATTAATCAACACCGCGCTCGGGAAAATTTCGTCGTCGGTGTAGGCGCCATTGTTGCTGAGAAGAATATAAGATTTACAATTGAAGCGTTGGCTGCGGTGCGAGAACCACGCCCGCGGTTGTTGTGGATCGGAAACGTTGCCGACCCTACCTACCTTGAGGAACTAACACGATACGCACATTCCGTCGGCGTTAGTTTTGAACCGAGGGTGGGAGTTGACGATCATCAACTCGTTGAGATTCTCAACCGCGCGATGTTAATGGTTTACGCGCCTCGCCTCGAGCCGTTTGGGTTCGCACCGCTGGAAGCGAATGCGTGTGGGTTGCCGGTTGTTGCGGTGGCGGAAGGCGGAGTGAGGGAAACAGTCATTGACGGGGTCAACGGAATGCTCGTCGAGCATGACCCGTCGGCGATGGCGGCGGCGATTGAGTACATTATCAGCGACGGGGAGTACGCCGAAAGACTCCGGCAGGCGGGCAGCAACTTAGTCGTCGAACGGTGGTCTTTGGAAGCTTCAATTGACCGACTCGAGCGCAGGTTCAGAGGGCTAATTGACAGCAAGCGAGTTTAGTTAGCGAACGCAGAAACGATGACCAGTTTGATTCTAATGAGTATAGGCCGCTGATTTGCTTGGCAGCTCTCGAACGCAGACAAGCGCAGACCGTAAAGGGGAGGCGATGAACGTAGTAAAAAGAACAGCGTCAGGGATAAGAAAAGCAGCCGTCAACATCAACAGTAGCATTAAAGGCTTCGGCTACGCGCAGGCATTGGGCAAAATCCTTGAGTCGCCTTCCGCCGTGACAACGCCGCCGAATGAATTGTTCGGCGGTGTCGATGAAGATTTCTGGTTTTGGTTGAACACCGAGGGTTATCGAAGAAGCCCGGAGCTACAGGTGATTTTACCGAGCATGCCGGATGAAGAGGTACAACTGCGGTTCACCGGCGCCGCCGGTAATGCCACACTGTGGGAGGCCTTCTCCGCCTATCGTTTGTTCAAGCAGATAGCCGGGAAACACCTCGCCTCGTGCGACAGCGTTTTAGAGTTCGGCTGTGGATGGGGAAGAGTAATCAGGTTCTTCGTCAAAGATGTTGAGCCGGCAAAGCTGTGGGGCATCGACTGCTTCGACGAAGCCGTTGAAATCTGCACCCAAACGAACAAATGGTGCAATTTCAAACTGGTTGACCCACTGCCGCCCACCACATTCGCTGACAACACATTTGATTTGGTTTATTGCTATTCGGTCTTTTCTCATCTATCCGAGGAAGCACACATCAAGTGGTTGGCGGAGTTTAGTAGAATCTTAAAACCCGGCGGGCTGCTGATCGCGACGACGCGTGCGCGAGAGTTTATTAAAGCATGCGCTAAAATAAGGGAAGAGGGAGACATGGCTTTTTGGAAGACGGGCGCAGCATTGTCCTTTACGAACCCAGAACAAAGCTTATCGGATTTTGATAATGGCAAATACTGCTACGCTCCGGTCGGCGGGGGCGGGGCCTTGGATGCCTCTTTTTACGGTGAAACGTGCATCCCTAAGGGCTACGTCCTAAATCATTGGACGAAGTATTTTACGTTCCTCGACTTTATCGAAGACCGTACCCGATGCGTGCAGAACGTGATCGTGGTAAGGAAATAACTTGTGGCTGGCGGGTACCAACCACGCCGTGACGCCGTAAAGATAAGTCGGGGCTAAAGAAACAGAGTCGATGATCAAACACCGCATCCGCCCCGTGGCTTTCTACCTTCCACAGTTTCATCCGATCCCAGAGAACGACGATTGGTGGGGTAAAGGCTTCACTGAGTGGATCAATGTCGTCAGCGCGAAGCCGTTATTCCGTGGGCATTATCAACCCCACCTCCCGGCAGACTTGGGGTTTTATGACTTGCGTCTGCCGGAAGTGCGTCAGGCGCAGGCGGACCTAGCCAAAGAGTATGGTATCTACGGCTTCTGCTATTACCACTACTGGTTCAATGGAAGGCGGATGCTTGAGCGCCCGTTCGAAGAGGTGCTGGGCTCGGGCCAGCCGGACTTTCCCTTTTGCCTTTGCTGGGCAAACGAAGACTGGACGAGAGCCTGGTACGGACGGGAAAGAGAGGTTCTCATCAAGCAGCAGTATTCCGATGAGGACGACAGGCAGCACATTAGATACCTTACCAAAGCGTTCGCGGATCAAAGGTATATCAGGGTCGCGGACAAGCCGGTCTTTCTTGTGTACCACGCGGCGAGGCTTCCAGACCCTCGAAAAACGACGGCGATTTGGAGAGAAGAAGCGCACCGGCTGGGTGTCGGAGAGCTTTACCTCTGTAAGGTCGAAAATTCACTCGGCGAGATTCATGCCGACCCGACCGAACTTGGGTTCGATGCGGCGGTTGAGTTTCAGCCTGACCGGCTTGCTTGCGGGCCATCTCGACGCAGGGCGGGACTGTGGAGGGCGCTGTGGACAGTAGCCAACAGGGTCGGCTTCGCCGATAGGGTGAGCAGTGTTTATGACTATCCGTCAATCGCTAAAAGGATGTTGCACAGACCGGTGCCGCCGTACAAGCGTCTCCCCTGTGTGATGCCCTCGTGGGACAATACGGCGCGCCGGAAAACCGGCGCGAGCATCTTCAGGAATGCCACGCCAGAAGTGTACGGAGAGTGGCTCAAAACCGTGGTTGAAAAGTTTGTACCGAACAGCCCGGAAGAGAATTTGATCTTCATCAACGCATGGAACGAGTGGGCGGAGGGCAACCATTTGGAACCGTGTCAGAAGTGGGGGCGGGGCTATCTTGAAGCGACGCGAGACGCGCTCCTGACGACACGTGAAAAGTAGCATCACGGCAGAAGTCATTTGCCGAGAGGGCAACGTGCCCACAGAGTTATCAATTATTATCGTTAACTGGAATGGCAGCGAGTTCCTGCGCCGATGCATTGAGAGCATCGCCAAGGCTCCTCCGCAAGTTTCATACGACATTATTGTCGTTGATAATGCGTCAACCGATGACAGCGTGAGATGGTTGCGTTCGGACGAGGCGAAAATGTGCCTTGGGAAGGCCCGACTGCACGTGCTTGAAAACGCGGAGAATCTTGGTTTCAGTAGAGCCAACAACCAAGGTATCGAGCACAGTAAAGCCTTATTTCTGTTTTTGCTCAACTCAGACACGGAAGTGAGGCCGGGAGCCATCGATGCGCTGATTGCGACGCTGAAATCGGACGAGCGTGCGGGCATGTGCGGGCCGCGGCTCGTCAACCCGGACGACTCGTTGCAGCCGAGCGTGTACCGGAACCCACCGGCGGCGTGGGAGATTCTGTTATCAGGGTCGCGACTGTACCGCTTGCTGCCCGCTGGGGTGCGCGGCGAATTGCTGCTCGGCGGCCACTGGGATCACGCACGCCGCCGGCGCGTGCCGCGACTCTCCGGCGCGGCGATGATGGTCAAGCGTGAAGTGATTGACAGCGTCGGCGGCCTTGACGAGCGTTTTCATATGTATGGCGAGGATGTGGAATGGTGCTTGCGAATCGCGCGCACCGGTTGGTTGCTAATCTTTGAGCCTGATGCCATCGTGATGCACCACGGTAGTCAAAGTTCGCGCAAACGTTGGGACAACCTTGAAACAGAGCGCAGAATCATCGATGGGCAGTTGCGTTTTCAAAGATATTGCCTGTCGAGGTGGCGCTTAATTTCCAACCTCCTCGCGAGTTCTGCTGTGGCGTCAACCGCGCATACCTGGAGAAGCATACGTGGACGCTCAACAGATAAAACGGGCATGGCGCTTGGCTTATATGCAAAGCATCTCAAAGAAGCGCTTTGGCGAAAATAGATTGATATTTCGATATCTCGATTTTCAACGTTGTGAGTTTAGCAATGATGCCTGGAAAGATGAACATCAGTAGGATTCGCAATGCTCTTGTCTGGCGATTTGTCAACAAGTCATTTCCCTGGTTTCAACGAATAGGTTTTCACATTACGCCGGTTCATTTCTATCAACCCGTTCCCGATACCAGAACGCTCACAGAGGAAACATGGCAAAGACCGTCGAAGCTGATTGGCATTAATCTCAACGAAGATCATCAAATCGACGCCCTCTCACGCTTCTCAGCTCGATATAAAAGCGAGTATGAGAATTTTCCGAGGAGCAAAACATCAGTTCCGCATGAGTATTACGTTAGTAATGGCGAGTTTGAAAGCGTGGATGCAGAGATGCTCTACTGTATGATTCGTCATTTCAAACCCAAAAAGATTTTCGAGATCGGATCAGGCAATTCAACGTATCTGTCTGCTCAGGCGATCCTGAAGAATCGAGAAAATAGTCATGAATGCCAGTTGACAGCATTTGAACCTTACCCCAACGAAACGCTAAAGGCGGGCTTCCCCGGCCTTGCCGAATTAGTTACGACAAAGATTCAGGATGTTCCGCTATCAAAGTTTGATGAATTAGGAGAGAACGATTTTCTCTTTATTGATTCGAGTCATGTACTGAAAATCGGAAGCGATGTGCAGTATGAATACCTTGAAATCCTGCCGAGACTTCGCAAAGGTGTGATGGTTCATATTCATGACATCTTCCTGCCGGCGGAGTATCCAAAAGAGTGGGTGGTAGGAAGCCGTATGTTTTGGAACGAACAGTATTTGCTTCAAGCGTTTTTGACCTTTAATGACAGCTTTGAAGTGCTCTGGGCGGGAAGCTACCTGCACCTGAAACATCCCGACAAACTAAGGACAGCTTTTGACACTTACGCGGGGGGCGCTCCGGGCAGCTTCTGGATCAGGAAAACAAGGTAACCGCCGCCGTTGCGCTGCGCGTGGCCTGAACTTGCGCTACCCATCCGGCGCACGAAATCAATGAAGGATCTGCAAGCTAATCCGATGTTGGATCACGCAGCGATTTCCGTCAGTGCCGGCGTGCGCGGCGTGACACCACAAACTTCCAGGGTGGAACGTGTCAGCGTGATCGTGCCGGTCAGGAATGAAGAGTCCAGCATCGAGCGTTTGATCGATGGTCTGTTGGAGCAGACTTGCCAGCCGTCCGAAATTGTTATTACTGACGGAGGCTCCGACGACCGGACGCGGGAAATAATCCGCACTCTTCAGAAGTCTTCGCCCGTGCCCATTGTGCTAATAGAGACCGATCATGCCTTGCCGGGGCGGGGGCGGAATTTGGGGATTGCGAGCGCCGCGGATGATTGGATCGCGTGCATCGACGCCGGCATCACTCCACATGTTGATTGGTTGAAAGAGTTGGTTGCATCTGCCGAGCACACACCGGAGGCCGAAGTCATCTACGGCAGATACGAGGCCGTCACGGATAGTTATTTTACCGAGTGCGCCGCCATTACTTATGCGCCGGCACCGGGAGAGTTAACGCGTTCCATCGCGTCATGCCTACTGAGACGCTCAGCGTGGGAAGTCGCCGGAGGATTTCGCGAAGACTTACGCTCCGCCGAAGATTTGCTTTTCTTTAGGAGCCTGGAGAAGGCGAAGGTGCGGGCCGCGTACAGCAGGGACGCCGTTGTTTACTGGTCGCTACAGCCGTCTGTCGGTAGCACTTTCCGGCGGATGAGGCATTATTCACGCCATAACATCAAAGCCGGGCTGGCATCCGAGTGGCAGTTCCGCGTGTCACGTCTATACGCGCTGATGTTGTTGGCATTGGCGGGAGGGTTTGTCTGGCCGCCGCTTTTTCTACTGCCGCCACTCATACATATTTTGCGCGCCGAGCGCCGCGTACAACGTTGGTATCGGGGGCAGACACGAAGACGGCTCTGGATTGAAATGCTCAACCCGCGCCGCGTCCTGACGGTGATGTGGATCAACGTGGTGATCGACATGGCGATGTTTCATGGCATGCTCAAGTGGTTGATGCATGATAGATGGGGCGTCGCCGATAAATCATGAACCATTCCCTGCCGCCGCCGCTCCGAACCCTCTATCTCTGCTACTTCGGTTTGCGCGAGCCTCTCGTGCAAACGCAGGTGCTGCCTTATCTGCGACAACTGGCGGGCGCGGGGGTTGATGTGAGCCTGCTCACTTTCGAGCCATATCTCCGACAGAACTGGACGACGCAGGAACTTGATCGAGAGCGGGCGCACTTAGCTGATGAGGGCATACGCTGGTTTCGACGGGCCTATCATAAAAAGCCGTCGGCGTTGGCGACGGCTTACGACATCCTGTCGGGCGCGTGGTCGGCGGTGCGCCTGGTGCGTCGTCATCGGATCAGCGTGTTGCACGCGCGGTCGCACGTGCCGATGGCGATGGCGATGCTGGCGCAACGTCTGGCCGCGTGCCACTTAGTCTTTGACATCCGCGGGCTGATGGCGGAAGAGTACGCCGACGCCGGCGTCTGGAAAGACGACTCGCTGATGTTTCGCGCGGTGAAAAAACTGGAGCGGGCAGGCATCCGTCGCGCTGATCAGATCGTGGTGCTGACAAGGCGCATGCGCGACTGGCTGGTTGAAGGAGGACTCGCCGCCGCCGAGAAGATCGAAGTGATTCCGTGTTGTGTTGATTTCACGCGCTACGGTGACGAGGGCGAACCGGCGACGGATGCATCAGTCGCGCCGACTTCGCGCTTCGAGGTAGTGTACGCGGGGTCTGTGACGGGTCTGTATCTGTTAGACGAGATGGGGCATTTCTTTATTGAATTGTTGAAGCGACGGCCCGACGCTTTCTTTCGCATACTAACAACATCCTCGTCCGAAGACGTGGCGGCGGTCTTTCGTAAGATCGGCTTAAGCTCTGACAAGTTTTGGATTGGTGGTGTACTTCCTTCGGAAGTTCCGGCGTACCTCCGCCGGGCACGTTTAGGACTCTCCTTCCGCAGAGCGACGTTTTCGCAGATCGCCGCATCACCGACGAAGATTCCAGAATACCTGGCCGCGGGATTGCCGTTGGTGAGCAATACCGGAGTCGGTGACGTAGATGAGCTGCTTGAAAAAGAAAAGGTGGGTGTCATCGTGCGTGCCTTCAGCCCGGAAGAATATGGACGGGCCGTGGAGCAGGCACTCGCACTTACTGAAGACGCGGAAGTGCGCCTTCGATGCGCAGCCGTCGCCCGCCGGCACTTCAGCTTAAACTGTATCGGTCGAACCGGTTATGGCAATGTTTACCAACGCATCCATGTGCAGATGCGCTCTGAAGAAGTGACCGAACTGAGAACTCAAAGGTGAGCGTCGGCTTTTTGAGGCACGAGCGAGAACCGTTTTTTCGCATACCATCTGCGGATGCGTGTTGCTCTGCCCCTCCTGAAGCAATTTCGACCTGAATACTTCACATCGAGAGAAGGCGTTGTTATAGACTTCTAGAGATAGCATGAGCCACGAATTAAACAAATTGCACGAATGGAATATCTGACCGTGAACTGATGTTACTGAATCAACACTTCCGTCAGCCTGCGTGACTTGCTGCCAATGAATTGATTCGTGTCATTCGTGTCATTCGTGGCTGAACTGTTGTTCTTAAAATCTATAGCTTGCGGATGAAAGTTTTAGCTCTCGCTTCATATCCGGTTGAAGCCGCCGCCACTCGCTATCGTCTGACGCAGTTTGTGGCGCCGCTCGCTGAACGCGGCATCGCGCTCGACATTCGACCGTTCGTCGATTCGCAGTTGTTCGCATCGCTGTACCGTCGGGAAGAGTTGCCTCGGACAGCGTTCGGGCTGATTAAGTCGGCGCTGAAGAGATTGACCGACGTGACGGCGGCTCGCGATGCGGACGTGCTGTTTGTGCAGCGCGAGGCGATGATGTTCGGGCCGCCGCTGATCGAATGGCTGGCGGTCAACGTGGGGCGGTGTCCGTTGGTGCTTGACTTAGATGACGCGACCTATGTGCCGTACACCAGTCCGACCTATGGTCGCTTGGGGAGCGCGCTGAAGTGGTTTCGTAAAACCGACGACCTGATTCGCTGGGCGAAAATTGTGACGTGCGGCAATCGCTCCATCGCCGAGTATGTTGCAAACAAAGATAGACCCTCAGTCATCATCCCGACCGTGGTTGATACCGACTTGTTCCGCCCGAAGCCGACGCCGCGCGAACCTGATGTGCCGGTGATCGGTTGGATCGGGACGCATTCGACCTACCAGTATCTGGAGTCGATCTTTCCGGCGCTGCAACAACTGGCGCGCACGCACCGGTTTCGTGTCAAAGTTATCGGGGCGGGTCGTGACCACATCAACCTACCGGGGGTCGATGTGGAGAATCTAAAGTGGAGTCTGGGGCGCGAGATCGAGGACTTTCAATCCTTCGACATCGGATTGTACCCGGTCATCCCGGACGCATGGTCGGCGGGCAAGTCCGGCTTCAAGGCGATTCAATATATGGCCGTCGGCATTCCTTACGTCGTCACGCCGGTTGGGGCTTGCGCGGAGACGGGGGAGTTGGGACGGACTCACTTTGACGCATCGTCACCGGACGAATGGCGCGATAGAATAGCCGCCCTGTTGTCGAACCCCGATTTGCGCAAAAACATGGGAGAAGCCGGGCGGCAACACGCCTTACAAAATTATACGGTGCCGATGCAGGCCGATAAACTCGCGCGAGTGTTGCGCGGCACTGTGTCACCCGATTCTTTGACGGCTTAGTACTTGTGAGGCCGGAAAGTGCCGGCTGCAAAGTACCGGCGGAAAATGTTGGCAGGCATTGCAGTCCGGCGATGGTGATGTCAGAGTCCGGTGCGGGTGAGGGGAAGCGGAGGGGAATGAGCCTTAAGAGAAAATCGCGGCTGGTCTTGCTGGCCTTGTGCGCGCTGCTTCCTTCATTTCTCAAAGTTCCCTGCTACCGCTTGTTCTTCGGCTATCGTATCGGCAGAGGGGTGCGCATCGGGTTAAGTATCATCGACGCGGAAGAGTGCGACATCCAGGATAGCGTCAGTATCGGTCATCTGAATTTGGTTTTTGGAGTGAAACAGTTTACCGTCGGCGATCACGTGCGCATCGGCCACCTGAATATATTGCGCGGTGGCGACGAAGTCCGCATCGGTCGTTACGCGGAGATCATCAGGATGAACGAGATTAATTCGATTCCCGACCCGGATATCGTGAACGTCGCAGAGCCGCGATTCTTACTCGGCGACGGAAGCATCATCACGACCGGTCATAAGATAGACTTTACCGACCGCGTGGAGATCGGGCGGCGGACTGTGCTCGGCGGGCGCAACTCATCTCTGTGGACGCACAACCGACAGCGGACGCGCCCGATTCGAATCGGCTCGTTCACATACATCGGTTCGGAGATTCGGGTCGCGCCGGGTGGTGTCATACCCTCGCGCTGCGTGGTCGGCATCGGGTCGGTGGTTACCGGGCAACTGGAAGGTGAGAACTGTTTAATCGTGGGTGTGCCGGCGAAATCGATCAAGCCGCTGAACCCGGATGATTGTTCCTTAATCGAGTATAAGACGCGCCCCGATTTGCCGGATGATCTTTAAAACCGAGGTGGTTTAGAGAGGCGCTCACGTTCATCGACGGGTGGTGTCAAACCTCTCGGCGACCGGATGCTTCGCCGTAACGTAATTATGAATGCACTGCTTGCTTTATCAGCACTTGTGTTATCGATTTTGATCGCAGTTTTCGTGCCGACATATGGCGCGTCGGCGGTGGTTGTTTGCGCCGGTATGGCTTTTGTCGCCGGATTTTTCATTTGGAAAACTAAAATCGACAAAGAGTTCCTGCTTCGATTATTTGTCGCCGGCCTGCTTGTCAGAATGGCAATCGGGACGGTGATCTTTGTACTCAAGATGCAGGAGTTCTTTGGCGGCGACGCGACCACCTACGACGAACTCGGCTATTCGTTGCTGAGAGTTTGGGAGGGCGACGTAGCGCATCAAGCTGCTATCGACTTTTTCAGCGGCGGCGGCGGCTGGGGCATGCTCTACATGGTGGCCGCCGTTTACAGTTTGGTCGGGCGCAATATGCTGGCGGTGCAATTCGTCAACGCCGTGATCGGAGCGGCCACGGCGCCGGTGATATATCTGTGCACGCGACACATCTTTCAGAACGTGAAAGTGGCGCGCCTAGCCGCTTACTCCGTAGCCTTCTTTCCTTCGTTGGTGTTGTGGTCGTCGCAGGGTCTGAAAGACGGGCCGACCGTTTTTTTGCTGACACTGGTAATGCTCGCGACGCTGAAGTTAGATGAAAAGTTAACATACAAGTATCTCGCCACTTTAGTATTCGCATTGTTTGGTATCCTGAGCCTGCGGTTCTACATCTTTTACATGCTGTTGGTAGCCATCGGCGGCTCTTTCGTCATTGGCATGCGTCCAGTCACGGGACAGGGATTGATGCGCCAATTCGCCATCGTTGTTTGTCTCGGCCTCACCCTGACTTACCTCGGCGTACTGCGCAGAGCAAGCGTGCAGTTCGAACGATACGGAAACCTTGAGGCCGCTCAGCGCAGCCGCTTGGACCAAGCACAATCGGCGCGCTCCGGTTTCGGTCAGGATGTGGATGTGTCAACAACCTTCGGCGCAATCAGCGTCATCCCGGTAGGCATGACGTACTTCCTGTTCGCTCCATTCCCGTGGCAGTTCCAGATTACAAGCATTCGACAGAGCATGACCTTGCCGGAGATGGTCGTCTGGTGGCTGTCTTTCCCGTTGCTCGTGTTGGGGGGGTGGTTTACCGTCAGATACCGGTTACGGCAGGCGCTGCCGATACTGATTTTTACGAGCATGCTGACACTTTCGTATTCGATGTTCCAAGGCAACGTCGGCACCGCTTACCGCCAGCGCGCGCAACTTCTGGTCTTCTATTTTATCTTCGTCGCGGTCGGTTACGCGCTGCTCAAGGAACGAAGTGAGGAGCGGGCGGAACAGGCCGCGCGCGAAAAAGAGTTGTCGCGGATAGCGGGGCGGAGGCGCGCGACAATTCCGATTCCGCGAGAGGCGGAAGTGGTAGCCGTGACTCGCGGCGGGCTGTCGCACGGAACGGATTCGTAGCCATGTGTGGAATCGTAGGCATCGTGCGCCCCGGCGACACGGCAGTTGACGAAGGCGTGCTCGCGCGGATGTGCGAGGCGGTGCATCACCGCGGGCCGGATGAGGACGGGCGGTATGTGAACGGGCGTGTCGGGATGGCGATGCGGCGGCTTGCGATCATTGACCTCGCGGGCGGGCAGCAACCAATCCACAATGCCGACCGCACCGCGTGGATCGTCTTCAATGGCGAAATCTATAACTACCGTGAACTGCGGACGCGACTCGAAAAGCTCGGCCACCAGTTTTACACCGACAGCGATACCGAGGCGATCATCCACGCCTACGATCAATACGGCACGGACTGCCCGAAGCACCTGCGCGGCATGTTCGCCTTCGCCATCTGGGACGAGCGCAAAGAGCAACTTTTCCTTGCACGCGACCGGGTCGGGAAGAAGCCTTTGCTCTACGCGCTGACGGGCGGCCAGATAGTTTTCGGCTCCGAGTTCAGCGCGCTCCTCGAACACCCGGACATCAGCCGCGAGATTCAGCCCGAAGCGATTCACTACTACTTATCTTTTATGTGCGTGCCGGCGCCGCTGACCGCGTACCGCGCCATCAGAAAACTGGAGCCGGCGCATACGCTGACGTTCGACCGCCACGGCGAAGTCAGAATCGAACGTTACTGGCATCCCGACTTTACGAAGAAGGAGCAGTTCGACGAACACGAAGCGGGCGAGCGGGCACTCGCATTGTTGCGCGACGCGGTGCGAGTCCGGCTTATCTCAGAGGTGCCGCTAGGCGCGTTCCTATCGGGCGGCGTCGATTCGAGCGCCGTCGTGGCACTGATGAGCGAGGAGAGTTCAGCGCCGGTTAAGACGTTTTCAATCGGCTTCGAGGAACAGGACTTCAGCGAACTGCATCACGCGCGCCGCGTCGCCGAGCATATCGGCGCCGAGCACCACGAATTCATCGTCCGTCCAAACGCGTTGGAAATTCTGCCGACGCTGGTCGAGCATTACGGCGAGCCGTACGCTGACTCGTCCGCGATTCCGACTTATTACGTCGCACGGGAGACGCGCCGCCACGTCACGGTCGCCTTAAACGGCGATGGCGGCGACGAATGCTTCGCCGGTTATGAGCGCTACGCGGCGATGCGGCTCGCTGAGACGTATCGCCGCTTGCCCGGCCTCGTGCGCCGTCCGCTGATTGAGTCAGCCGTCGAGTTGCTCCCTTCGTCCGAGTTGCGCCGCAGCCGTGCGCGCGATATCAAGCGATTCGTCAGCGCCGCTTCGCTGCCAACGGTCGAGCGGTACATGCGCTGGGTCAGCGTGTTCGATGCGCAGGCGAAGGACGATCTGTACACGGACGAGTTCCGCCGGCGGATGAGCGGGCACAGGGCCGCTGACTTTCTTGCGCCGTGGTTCGCGCACGCCGACGGCGCCAGCGGCATCGTCGACGCCTCAATGATGGCCGACACGATGACCTATCTGCCGAATGATCTGCTGGTCAAAGTCGACATTGCGAGCATGGCTGTGTCGCTCGAAGCACGCTCGCCGTTTCTTGATCATCACGTGATAGAGTTCGCCGCCGCGCTGCCTGAGAATCTGAAACTGCGCGGGCGGACAACCAAGTATCTGTTAAAGCAAGTGCTGAAGAAACTGTTGCCCGCTGAGAATCTGAAACGGGCGAAGATGGGCTTCGGCGTCCCCATCGGCCACTGGTTCCGCGGCGAAATGAAAGAATTCTTACGCGAAACACTGCTCGCCGAGCAGAGCATGCGGCGTGGTTACTTTAAGCCGGAGGCGGTGACGCGATTGGTCGAGGATCACATCGACGGGCGGCACGATCATGCACACCAACTCTGGACGCTGTTGATGCTTGAGTTGTGGTTCAAAAGATTCATCGACCGATGACGGGCGACGAGGTGCCGTAGCGACACAAGGAAGTTCTGCTCACACTTATTTACCTGTTACTTCTCACTACTTTTTCAAGGAGGCTATTGAATGAAAGGTGTCGTATTAGCCGGGGGTCTCGGGTCACGTCTGAGGCCGTTGACGGCGGTGACGAACAAGCACTTGCTGCCTGTTTACAACCAGCCGATGATCTACTATCCGATTCAAACGCTGGTCAACGCCGGCATTGAGGATATCATGATCGTGACCGGCGGGAATTCAGCCGGGGACTTTCTTAAACTGCTCGGTAACGGCAAGGCGTTCGGCCTGAAACATCTCAACTATACATACCAAGAGGGCGAGGGCGGCATCGCTGATGCGCTCGCGCTGGCAGAGCATTTCGCGGCGAGCCAGCCGCTCTGCATCGTACTCGGCGATAACATCATTGAAGGGAATATCCGCCGGGCGGTGCGCGCGTACCGGCATCAGGGCGGCGGCGCAAAGATTCTCTTAAAGAAAGTCACTGACCCGCAACGGTTCGGCGTCCCTGAGATCGAAGGCAAACGTGTGCTGCGGATTGAAGAGAAGCCGTCAGCGCCGAAGTCGGATTATGCCGTCATCGGTGTCTACATGTATGACGCGCAGGTGTTCGACATCGTGCGTACCTTGAAGCCGTCGGCACGCGGCGAGTTGGAAATCACGGATGTTAACAACGCATACATCGAGCGCGACGAAATGACGTGGGACGAACTCGACGGCTGGTGGACCGACGCCGGCACGTTCGAGAGTTTGCTGCACGCCTCGAACCGCGTCGCCGAAACCGGAGCGAACAAGGTGGAGGTCATCGATGCAGCCAAAGCCTAAGCATTCGTTAACCACGTCGCCTTCCTCTGCGTCGTCGTCGTCCTCATCGCCGTTCACGCGCGGTAAGATTCTGGGCGTCGTTGTGCGTGATTTGCGCAAGTTCGTCGACGAGCGCGGATGGTTGGCTGAATTATTCCGCCATGATGAACTGGACGCGGAGTTTCACCCGCGGATGACTTATGTCTCGGCATCGATGCCGGGCGTTCAGCGTGGGCCGCACGAGCACGTCGATCAAGCCGACCTGTTCTGCTTCATCGGGCCGTCGAACTTCAAGATGCGGATATGGGACAACCGCCCCCAATCTGAAACGTACATGCATGTGATGACGCTCTTCGTCGGCGAGGACAGCGCGAAATCGGTGGTTGTCCCGAAGGGCGTCGCGCACGCTTATCGCAATATCGGTCACGTTCCCGGCATTGTGTTCAACTGCCCGAACCGCCTCTTTATGGGCGAAGGCCGCCGCGAAGAAGTGGACGAAATCCGGCACGAGGACGATCCTGCGACGATCTTCACGATGGAAGACTGAGGAACAGTGGTCAGTGGTCGGTGGTCGGTGGACAGTTGAAGAA
>JALZJL010000343.1 GCA_030859785.1 Acidobacteriota bacterium | reverse complement strand
CCGTTCGGCTTTTGGTCTTCTTCGATGAGGCGCACCAGCGTGCGGGCGATGTCGAACAATTTGGAATTGAAGCTCCAACCGCTTTCGAGGAACCGGCGCTCGCGTTCGTATGCGGGTAGCGCCCGTCGCGACTTGGCTATCGCGTCCCAGGCGTCGCCGTACTCTTTCTGCTTCTTCGCATCGCGTTTGACGGCGGCGCGTAAGCTTTCTTCCGCCGCTTGTTTCTTCGCCATCAGTGCCTTGTCCTGCAACCCTTCCTGCTGTCCGGTGTAGGCTTTAAGCGCGTTCTCGATGCCGAACAAATCTTCCTGCGCGTTACGCGCCTTCTCTTCGCTTTGCGCACCGTATTTGTTTAGCATCGTGCGCTGGCGCTTCAGATAATTGAGTAGCATCGGCTGACCGGTGTCACGCAAATATTCAAGGTGCGTGACTGTGTTCAGGCGCTGCGTCGAACCGGGGTGACCGGAGACGAACACGAGGTCACCGTCCTTTGAACCGGCGTTCGACCATTTGAAGTAGTTTTCGATTTTCACCGGCTGGTCGTTTTCGTAGACGCGAAACAGCGCGAGGTCGAGGCAGTAGCGCGGGAAAGTGAAGTTGTCGGGGTCGCCGCCGAAGAATGCTATCTGAAACTCCGGCGCAAAGACGAGCCGCACGTCCGTGTACTTTTTATAGCGGTGAAGGCTGTATTGCCCGCCCTGATAAAGTGTCACCACATCGCTGCGCAGCCCGGTCGCCTTCGTCGATTCCTCAGAGATGGTGCTGATGACCCCACGGCGCGCGGCGTTCGCGTCCGCCGCTGACATGCCATCTTTGACGGCGGCGTTGACGCGCGTCGTCACGTCTTCGAAGTCAACCAGCACGTTCAACTCAAGGTCGGGGGACTTGGCTTCTTCGGCGCGGGTGCGCGCGTAGAAGCCTTCTTTGACAAGGTCTTTCTGCGGCGTGCTGAGCTTCGCGAGCGTGTCCGACGCGACGTGGTGATTGGTCATCACCAGGCCGTCGGGCGACACGAACGAACCGGAACCGCCGCTGTTGAAACGCACCGATGCCAACTGCACTTTCTTCAGCCAGGCATCGGTCACGTCAAAGCCGTAACGCCGTTTGATCTCGGCCTTCGGCACGTTGTTAAAAGGCCACATACCTTCGTCGGCGCGGACGCCCGGTGCGATGCTCATTGTCGAGACAGTGAGAAGCGCGGCGAGACCCGCGCGCAACTGTTTGCTGATGTTCATGACGCCTCTTCATTCTTGATAGATTGGATTTTACGGGAGACAATTTAGATTATCATACACGCCCGACGGGATGCCCTGGGAGCGAGTCTCGGAGTCTCAGAGTCTGAAGTCGGGAGTCAAAAGAAATCGAACTCATGGATGTTACTGTGATAAGACTTAAAGGCTCCGAGACTCCCGACTTTATTTAACCCAAGTTTTAGTAAGAGCTTGGCAAGTGGACCACTTGCCGCTCTGCTTCTCCACAAGCAGTGAGCCGTTATCCCGCTTGGGCTGTGCAACCAGATAGTAGTTGCCGCCGCCGATGGTCGACTCAAAAACATGTGGGGCTATGCAGCGTTGCTCATCTGCATAGCCCCATTCGCCTCGGTCGACTTTAGATGGTCAACTCACCCGTTTCTTCTTTGCGGCTTCTTGTTCCTGAGCGTGCCGCTTCATGGTGTCGAGCGTGTCGAGGTAACTCTCCGCGCTCCTGCGCAGCGACTCGTCCCCTGCATGGCGTTGCTCCTCCAGCACCTCAATCAGCTTCTGCTCGTCGATCCTGCTGAGATGGTGGAACGCCCAGTTCCGGTCTGTGTCCTCCTTTGACTTCAGCTTCGCCGCCAGCATCGGGACCGTCTTCTCCGGGTCTACGACGACCTTGAACTTGCGCGTGACCTTCTGCCCGTCTTCGTACTCCGCTGTCAGCGTGTAGTTGCCAGGATTGAGCCTACTGGGTACATCCTCGAACATACCTGAGATGTTGCCGATCTCCAGTTGAGTGCCCTCACCCTTACCGAGCACGACATCCGGTTTATTCACGGTGCCCCACTCGGTAGTCCCGCCCTGTGTCGTTGAAGTGTAGCCCACGCCGTGCGTGCCGTCATAAACGCGCTCACGCACCGCCGACCCCTCTTCTTCATCGAACGTACCGCGCAACGTTAAGCGGAACTTCGTCATCGCAATGTCCCTAACCTTTTGTCTGTCGGCCCCTCGGTTTATCAGCGAGAACACAACCGGGATTTCTTCCCCAAGCAGGTATCTCTTCTTGATTTGCGCGTCTAATCTCAGATCGCCCATATCCTGTTCTTGCATGTTGTTCGCCGTTGCGTAGCCGCTCACCAAGAACGCTGCGCTGAGCACAAGCAGTAAAGCACATAGTTTAGCTGTCCTGTTTACCTGTTGCATGTTTATCTCCATCCTCTCAGTCGTAAAATACTGTTATCGCTGAACACTCCTGTTCCATCTGGAGGGTATTTAAGTTGGTCACTAGTCGGATGCATCAACCTTTCTGTAGCGTGATCGCTGCCTGAGCCGAACTGCACGTGATCGCTCGCGTGTCCGGCTTCGTGTCTGCCGACGATCACTCTTCTGTTCGGACTCGTAACGTTCAAGAACATGAACGCAACATCGTCGATCTCTGCCCCTTGCACCTGCTGCCATTCTCCATCAGCATCAACCTTCGTTGCTCCGTCATTGAGTGTTATCTTAATTCCATCCGGGTAATTGAAGGATTGTCCGGTGGCAGTGTTACTGTCCATCTTCGGATGTGCATACCGCGCTCCGATCACAGCGGGAGCAGTCGCGCCTATAGCAGCTATCAGCGATCTGTAAGCTGCGTCCCGCTCTGTCAAGTTCCTGTTATACCAGGCTTGCGCCTTCGTTGTGATAGAGGCTTCAGCGGCAGTTTTCTTGGCAAGGTCTGTGCCTGCATAGTCCGTCAACTCCTGCGCAGTCGGCGTCTCCGTCGCACTTGGAACTATGAGCAGGGAGGCAAACTCCGGCGACGTAGCGCCTGCGACGAGGCTCCCGACCGTGCCGAGGGAGTATTCCGTGTACCCGTTGCCGTTAAATGCGGGGTTGATGTTCGCTACCGACATGATTGATCCGACATCAACACCGCCGTCCATCCGGTACACACTTCCGAAGCTCAGCCTCTTCCACACCGCCCACTTGCCACTCTTCTTTTCCAGCAGCAGCGAGCCGTCATCGCGCTTGAGTTGTGCGACCAGATAGTAGTTGTCGCCGCCGATGGCTGACGTCGAAAACGTGATCCGCGTCTTGCCTTTGTCAGCACCGGAAGTCTTTACATCCGAGATTGCCGTCAGTCCATCGGCTGCAACGCTTGTCGTGTAGCCGCTCACCGCCTTCCACATAACACTGGGTGTCCCGGTGCTACTCACTCCACGCTTGCCCCCTTTGTCGATCTCGGCATTGTCGTTGCCAGCGCCGCCGTTTAAGTCGATACCACTTGAGCTAAGTGAGTTGCCAGAAATTATGGCAAAAAAGATTGTAACCAAAAGTTCTTTGACAGCACGCTGGCTTTACGCAATGCCTCTTGGTCAATCAGGTTGAAAAGCCACGCTTCAGCATACTCGG
>JALZJL010000336.1 GCA_030859785.1 Acidobacteriota bacterium | reverse complement strand
TTAGAAGTTGCGATCTCTGAGCCAGACATGGTTAGCATGTTTTCGTTAAACGGCTGTCGGCCGTCGAGGAGAGGTGCGCGTGAAATTTACTTGACACGCACCTCTGCTTCATAGATGCAACGCAACCTTGGTAACTGATTTTCATTATTACTTTCTCTATGAGTATACCGAGACTGTGGTTTGGCAGCGAATAAAGTGTTAACCCGGAGTGGAGATGGCAAATAGGCTTAAGTTATGCTTCATCGCAATCCTCATCACGACGGCCCATCTCTCTCCAGTAGCTCAAGGTGTGACGGGCCGTATCAAGGTGACAGTCAGCGCGTCAACCGGAGACGTTGACGCACTCTCCACCCCGCTCCCCGGCGCGCGGCTCACGCTTGTCAATCGTGCTCTGCCCAGTCAGTCCATAAAAGCTGTCACGGACGACATAGGCAATTTCGCCTTCACCGATCTGCCTGCTGCTACTTATATCTTGACGGTAGAGTCTCCAGGTTTTCCGAGCATCACGCGCGAGATCAGCTTGACTCTGGGTGCCGCGCTGACGGTCGAGGTCATGCTGACTTCAACAATCTCTGAGTCCGTCACCGTGCGCGAAGAAGAAGGCTTGCTCAGCACCGCCGAAACAACCACGTCCAACATCGTTCGCGTGCAGGCTTTGAAGAATTTGCCGTTGCGCGCTGAGAATTATCAGAGTGCATTGCAGCTAACACCCGGCATTGTCCGCGACCGCAACGGATTGGACCACATCAAAGGCACACGCGCCGGTCAGAGTGCTTACACAATCAACGGCGCGGATATAACTGATCCACTCACCGGCAATTTAGCTTTTGACATCCCGCTTGAAGCTGTCGCCAGCGTGCAGATCGAGGAGAACCCCTATTCGACTGAATTCGGACGATTGACCGGCGGCGCGACCAGCCTTGAAACAAAAGGCGGTAGTGATAACTTCAAGTTCACCCTCGCGCGCTTTTTCCCGACCTTCCGCAACGTCATCAGTGGGCCGATTGATTCTTTCCGCCCGCGCTTAACATTGAGCGGTCCCCTCGTCCGCGATCGTTTGTACTTTCTACAATCATTTGAATATCGCTTCTCACGTATTCGAGTGCCGAGCCTCGAAGCCTCACGCGACGACTCGACTTCGGAAGCTTTCAACTCATTTACGCAGTTTGATCTGACAGTCAACAAAAAAAACCGAATCAAATTTGTCGCGGCCTACTTTCCGCAAAAAGCGCGCTTCGCCGGGCTGAACACGTTTAACCCACAAGAGACCACGCCCAATACGAAGCAGCGCGGCAATCTTTTCTCTATCTCCGAACAAGCCATCTTCAACGACGCATCGTTTCTCGCTTCCGTGGTGAGCTATAAAACGTTTGATGTCGACGTGTTCGCGCAAGGGCCACAGCCGTTCGAGTTATTGCCAGACGGCAATACGGGCAACTATTTCGCCGACACGCGCCGACGCTCGCGCCGCTTTCAGTGGCAAGAGACCTACTATGCGCGTCCGTTCGCGCTCAGCGGTCAGCATTCTTTTAAGTTTGGTGCTGAGTTCAACCGCACGAACGTGTCAGGACGCTACCGCTATCAACCGCTCCTGATCCGTCGGGGCGATAACACACTGGTGCAGCGCGTGGACTTTGACGGAGATAGCAAGGTCGCGCGCGCTATCAACGAGTTCGCCGCCTTTGTGCAGGAACGCTGGGTAGTAAATCAAAAGTTAACCATTGATGGCGGACTGCGTTTTGACCGTGATGGGATCGTCCGGCAAAGCAACATTGCGCCTCGCCTCGCGTTTTTGTATCTGCCGCTCAAGAATGAGCACACGATCATTCGCGGCGGAATCGGCCTCTTTTACGACCGCACGCCAATCTCGGTTGGCATCTTTGAACCCCGGAACGAAGGAGATGAGAGACTTCTCCCCGGTTCTCAGGAGCGCTTCACATACTTGCCGGAACGTATCGTTACGACGTTTGCGCCTGATGGATTATCGATTACTGACGGCCCGCGCCGCTTCAGAAATGATATTGAAGAGCCCTTAAGCAACCCGCGCAGCGTGCGCTGGAGTCTGCAACTTGATCGTGGAATCATAGAGAACCTGACGGCGCGTATCGGCTACTTAGAGCGCCGGACGACAAAGGATTTCATTATTGAGCCTCGCGAGGATGCGGGGGGCACGGGCACGCTAGTTCTGAGAAGTCGCGGCCGTTCCATCTACCGTGAATTGCAACTGCTTACTGCATATACAAAGCCGCGCATCGGTAGTTGGAACGCTTCCTATGTATTCTCCAGCGCGCGCGGCGATCTCAACACCGCGGACAATTTCCTCGGAGACTTCCCGGCGTTCGTTGTCCGCCGAAACGAATACGCGCCGCTTGAGTTCGATGCGCCACACCGCTTCCTCATTTATGGAGAATTGAAGACGCGCTATGACATCACCGTTTCGCCATCGCTCGAGGTTCGCTCAGGATTTCCATTCTCATTCGTCAACGAGCGACTGGATTTTATCGGAGCGCGCAATAAAGCGGGACGCTTTCCCACTTTCGTTTCTCTCGACGCACAAGTAATTAAAAGTTTCGCGATACCAAGATTCGTCCCCAGATTGGAGGGTCGTCGAGCGCGCATCGGCATCGCAGTTTTCAATATCACCAATCACTTCAACCCTCGTGATGTGCAGAGTAATGTGGGCAGCCTGCGCGCCGGTCAATTCTTCAACAGTCTGAGCACGTCGGTGCGTGGCAAGTTCGAGTTCGACTTTTGAGTTTGATGATCTTTGGAAATGAACTTCATGAGACATGTCGATGGGCTAAAGGAGGATAGGACGAGCACATCTAATCCCATTGTTCTGCGACTTCGCCAAAGTTAGACGAGTTCTTTCACGTTTTTCATCATGTCCTCGCCGTAGCCGAGCCGCTTGTAAATCACTCGCGCACGAAGGTTCTGGGCGAACACACTCAAGGTTAGCCAACGATACCCTTAAGTAACGTGCCCATTCCTTGCCTTTTGCTATCAGCACACGTCCGATGCCACCCCCTTCGCCTTCGGGAGCAACAATGGTTGCGTTGCAAAAACTAATTTGAGATGCGAAGAAGCGTCGAGCGATTTTCGTTACGCAGCGATCTGGAAGAGGCTCTCGACGAACTCCGCCTGCCCTCGTGCATCAATATTGTCTAACCTTTTGTCTTGACGTAGGGTAGGCCGCCAGCGAGTTACCTTGTCGGTACTTTTCCAACGGCCCCCCTCCGAACGATGCGTGACCGTTTCCGTGTCACATCGCTCTCCAGTGATCTATGCCGCACGTTCGCGGATGACTCCCAAGACAGTTTCGGCGTTCCGCATCTCGCGTACCTCACTTCGTTGGTCGTCAGATCACCTGTCCCACTTCGCCATGTGATCGGCTCTCCCGATCACGGACTACTACTGGGACTCCGTCGCCCTAGGGCTCGCGCCCCGTAGGCGATCCCGCGTTCCGTTAGTGCTGAATGATCTAGCGCGACTCTAGGCGCCCCATTCATCCCCTTGAACGAGTTCGCTACCCGTCGCCTGCCAGGCGGAGGGTACGTCCCGCGGAAAGGAAACGGACCGCTCCTGGCAGCATCGCCCGTAAACGCTGTCGGCGATGGGCGTGATGTTGCGCCGCTGGAGATTAGGATTCAGGCAGTGTAGCTTTCGCCATATCGCGCGGGCCTTGCACAACGACATCCTAAGCGTCTTCAGATGACTCGTGCTTCTCCGACATGCTCTTGTCCCCTTGGGCTTTCACCTCCAGGTGAATCGGATGGCCCAGGAGTGTCCCTCCGAACTCTTGTTGACTGTGTCAACGATTCAGCACCGCGTTCCGCGGCGCACCTTTCCTCATCATGTTGATCGCTTCACTGCCTTCCAGTGTTGGCTCTGCGGTGTGGTAGGAGCGGAAACACAGCATGCGCCTGCTCAGAGTGGAATCTGATTCTGGGGAGACCGCAAAACGTTCGGAGCACAATGAAGAGGAGCAACTTTCAGGTGTCAAAGTAAAACCGTCATTACAGAAGACCGGTAATCGGACTCTGCCGACTTTGCATCCTCCCTGCTCCACCCGCGGCTTGACCGCACTGAGCCACATCCTGCGGATCAACACACTTCAGTTGAACCACCAGCCAGCGCCTTGCGAACTGCCGTCGCGACAGTCTGGTGCCTCCGTCAATACACGCGCCCCACTATCGCGAGTCCATCCACGTGAAGTTCTTTACCCACTTTGAATGGACCCCGGCTGGTCGAACCTGAGGATCACTCGCGAGCCACCTGCCCGCCGGCATGAACAATCTGCGAATCACCCGAAGCTCCCACTGTTCCCAGCACGGGCTAAAACTCCTGAACTAGGGCGTGTTCCTGTTCGTGCGAGAGCCGCTGTTGGCGTTGCCGGCTCCCGTTGTCGTGCCGGCTCCCCCGCCCCACACGTTGGCGTTGCTCGGGCCGGTGCCTACGTCGGCGCTGGTATCGCCGGTGCCGCCGATGCCGGCGTTCTTCGGGCCGGTCCCGTCCGCCGCACCCATATTAGAGTTGGCAGCGCTCGTCGTACGTGTGCTGCCAGTCGCCCCTGTACTGCTTGCCGAGCCCGTCGTCGCCGACGTGGCATTCGCGTTACGGGTCGTGGTACTACTGCTGCTCCCTCCCCCGCACCCGCTCCAGAAGGCGGCGGTGGCGGATAAAAGGAGTATCGGTAAAGCTTG
>JALZJL010000330.1 GCA_030859785.1 Acidobacteriota bacterium | reverse complement strand
ATTAGTTGCCAAAGAATTTCTTCAGCGCCGCTATGGTTTCCGCCGGGCGTTCTTCCATCAGCCAGTGTCCGGTGTCGGCCAATTTCATCGCCGTCACATTGTCAGCCACTATCTTCGCCTGAATCTTAATCGCGTCGCCCATCGCTTTATCGCCCGCAATGACCAGCACCGGCATCGGTAACTTGGTCGCAGCGAATTTACGGTTGTCTTCCGCATCCTGTTTGTTAAATGCTTTGAAGTATTCAAATGCCGCGGCAGTGGGGGCACTCGTAGTCGCCATATTCGACGAGAGTCACGGCAGATGAATGCGGCCCCAGTAAATGATCGCTCTCATCAACAGGCCGCGCGAGTCTGACGATTTCACTTTCATCTTTCATTTGTAGTCTCCATGATTAAACGGGCGGTGCGTTCCCGTGTGTAATGCGCCCGGAGCCATTCAACAGTAAAACCATCTAACGATTCCGAACGCCGCCCAGTAAAGCGATGTGAACAACAGCCCACATCATTCGCGCCGATAGCCAGGGAATTCGTGTTTGCCGACTTGTGCCACCGCGCGATTGCGTACGTGTGGTTGCCATCGAGCCACTATTCTTATATTTGAATATTACATGCTCTTCGCCTCGCAAATCACGCAAGATATTTGCCGCCATCGCTTTTCTTTCCTGCATTGCCGTTGCAGCTAACCCGGGCACCGGCGGTGTACCCGAAGCGTCTTTGATATTCGCTTGAGTGTAATAGAATCAACGAAGAGGTGATGCAGCTTATGACGCCACACAAGGGCGAACACGCGACCGAATCGGTTATCGAAATTTCCCCTGACATTTTATGCGGAACTCCGGTCTTCAAAGGCACGCGCGTTCGAGTTGCAGCGCTGCTTGACTATCTTGCTGCGGGAGACCCGCTCGAAAGGTTCCTTGATCATTTCCCGTACGCGATTTGTAACGAAGAAAGCACAGTGTGGCACGAGGGCTTTGGGTTTCGTGAACTGCCCGACCTGGGTCTCGCACATCTGCATCGTTCATATTTCGCCGGTGAGATGCGACGTTGCGAAGTTGATGCAAGCGTAAGTGTGGCGGAAAGAAAAAAACTTTGTGGTCAATGTGGTTTCTGGAAACTGCGCGCCGCCGAACTCGAAGCGATCTGTGAGCGCGACGGTTTCGACGCCGTGACGCCGCTCCGACAATTCACTTGGTAGCTTCGCTAAAACTCATACTCCGGAATGGATGTCATCAAGGAAGGGAGGCCAATCACAGCTTTCTTATCTCTCTTCGACAATTTCTTTGACTCTTCCGACTTCACCTGTTTCAAGTCGGACCTTCATCCCATGCGGATGTTGAGAGGATTTCGTCAGCACATCTTTCACAGTGCCGCGCGTCACTTTCCCACTGCGCTGATCCTGCTTCAACACAATATCAACCACGAGGCCCGGTTTGATGTCCTTTCTATCCTTGCCATTCATCGGTCGCAGCTTCTCCAATCAAACGATTTACAGGATTCACTCGCCGACCTCGCGGACGACCCGACAGGGGTTGCCCACCGCCACTACCCCTCCAGGTACATCCCTCGTCACCACACTGCCCGCACCGATCACAGCTCCCGCACCGATGCGGACGCCGGGGCAGATGATCGCGCCGCCGCCCACCCACACGTCGTCGCCGACCTCGACCGCCCTCCCCGATTCGATCCCTCTCCGGCGCTCCGCCGCGCTCAGCGGATGCGTCGCCGAGTAAACCTGCACGGCAGGCCCGAACAGCACGCCCGATCCAATCAGCACCGGCGCGACATCGAGAACGACGCAGTTGAAATTAAAGAAGACCCTGTCGCCGAGCGTGATGTTGCTACCGTAGTCGCAGTAGAACGGCGGCTCGATCCAGATGTCCCGTCCCGCCGCAGGGATCAATTCCTTGATCAGACGAGCACGTTCATCCTGCTGGTCGTCGCGGGTATCGTTAAGCGCCTTGAAGATCAGCCGGGCACGACGGCGCTCGGCGGACAACTGCGGGTCGAGCGGGTCGTAGTGCTCGCCGCTCAGCATCTTTTCTTTCTCGCTTCTCATTAACTCTCCTATGTGCAGAACACACCAAGAGTGACCTACTCGCCGAGACAGTTTAGTCAGATTTCATGGATGTGATGTCAGGCGGCTCCTATCGCTTGGCCTGAGCGTCGCTGATGCAGAAAAGATGCGTCTTGCTGCGCAGAAACAATTCGCCTTCGGCTACGACGGGGGAAGCGACGAACATCTGATCTTCGAGCGTATTCGTCGTCAGTACTTCAAATTGCTCGCCCATTTTGACGACTGTCACCACACCGCTCTCGCTCGCCAGATAAATTTTACCGTCCGCACCGACCGGCGATGCTTTGAAGCTGTCCGCTTGCGGCAGACGCTTCTGTTGGTAGTAAGGCTCGCCCGTCGTCGCGTTCAAGCAACTAAGGACTCCGTTGTCGGTCAGGACGTAGAACTTGTTGTCGTACAAGACCGGCGATAACGTATAGGACGTCCCGCGTGTCAGACTCCACGACACAGCATCAGTACCCGTCAGATCACCTTCGCGGCCCAGCCGGATCGCCATCAGCTTAGGATCACGATGACCGCTCATCACCAGGACAGTGTCATTGTGTTGAACCGGATGTGAAATCACGTTGCTGCCCAATCCGGCGCATTCCCAGATGAGCTTGCCGTTTTCAGGGTGGTAAGACCGCACCTTATTCGTCGCGCTGATGACGACCTGTTTCTGTCCTTTGTGGTCAACCACCAGAGGGGTCGACCACGAACTCACCTCGTCGCGACTGACGCGCCACACTTCTTTGCCGTTGCGTTTGTCGAGTGCCACGACGAATGATCCGCTCTCCTGATCGTAGTGGTGGATTAACAGGTTGCCGTAGAGCGCTGGGGCCGTGCCCTCGCCGAACTGAAGCCGCATCCGCATCTGTACGCCGAGGTCTTTTTCCCAAACCAGCTTTCCGTTGAGGTCGTAACAGTACATCCCACGCGAGCCGAATGATGCGTATATATATCTGCCATCCGTCACCGGCGCATTCGAAGCGAAGCTGCCATAGGTGCGATGATAGCCTTCGTGCGGCGTCGCGACTTTAGCGACGCGTTCCCACAGCACTTTGCCGGTCTTACGGTCGAGGCACATGACTACGAATTTATGCTCCTCGCCGCTGCCCGCGCCACCGCCGGCACCGCCTCCGCGTCTACCCTGAGACTGGTTGTCAGCACGGGGGGCTGTCTCTTCCGGCTTTAAGACTTTGCCCGTCGGCAGAGCAGTGGTCAGAAAAATCCGGTCGCCCCAGATCACCGGGGTCGAAAAGCCGCGTCCCTGAACGGCGACTTTCCATTTGACGTTTTTAGTATCGCTGAATTCGGTCGGCGCACCGGTGCGCGCCACTCCATTGAAGAATGGCCCGCGCCATTGCGGCCAATGCGCAGGATCGGCAATTGAAGAGTTGGCGACAAATAGATTTCCGAGTAGCGCCAGCGAAAACAGACATGCAATGGTGATCCATCTTTTCATGCTTCATTCTCTCCTGAACTGTTCGTCTGATCGAACTCACTCTCTATGGTTGGGTTGCTAAGATTATGTCGGGGCGCAAAAGTTATTCATCAACTTTTCGTTACGCGGCGGTCTGTAAAGAGCGAGGCCAAGCAAGCTGTGGTTCCCGCACTCAACGTGTCACTTGATCTTCTTGCCCGGTGTATCCCTTCCTCCCTGATGGATGACGATTCCCGTGACCTGCCCCAGAGAGTCTCTGACGAAAGTAACTTTCGCGTTCACGACGCGCAGCAAGAAAATCGTTTCGGACTCCGGGAAGAGTTCGAGCTTCGGCTGACCAGTGGCCTGTGTCATTAACTTATCACCTTCCTTGAAAACTGCCACGACCAAGTTCGGGGTCATCTGATATTCACCCACGTAGGTGTCATAAATTTTGGGGTCAATTGTGGCCGGCTTACTTTCGAGTCTCTTCAGCTTCTCGACGGCATTAGTGTTCTGCGGGTTCAAATCAAGGGACTTTCGGTAGTTCTGCACGGCCATGTCCCGCTCGCCACTGACCATGTACGCCTCGCCGAGGCTGTCGTAGGTGTTGAAAGCTGGATAGGTCTCCACATTTAGCTTGAATATCTCGATGGCTTCTTTAACTTTCTCCGTCCGCAGGAGTTGATAGCCGAGCCTGTTTATTTCGCCCACCCCGAAATCATGCGTACCCGACTGCTTCGTTTTGAGTTCGCGGTACTGTGTGATGCCCGCCGCGACACCCTTTTCGTTGATAATCTTGAGGAGCACATCCGCGCCCGACATCTTCGGCAGTTCGTAAGGCTGCTGATAAAGAATTTTCGCGACCACGCCGCTGATCCCATCAAGGTATCGCCCCTGCGAAGTGTTATCGAGGAGCACTATCAGGTTCTTCTGACCGACGAACCTCACGATAGTTGTGTTGAATCCGTTGATGCCGCCGCCATGCGTGATCAACTGCACCGGCTCGTTGTTGAACTTGAACGGGGCGCTTTTCACGACCCAGCCGTAGGCATAGTTATCCATGAACGGTTTGAACATCAACTCTTCCGACTTGGCCGAGAGAAGTTTGTCGGTATACAGCGCCTGATCC
The DNA here is from genome assembly GCA_030859785.1 of Acidobacteriota bacterium. GTDB lineage: Bacteria > Acidobacteriota > Blastocatellia > Pyrinomonadales > Pyrinomonadaceae > JACDEG01. The sequence continues at coordinate 2,457 of JALZJL010000330.1, read as the reverse complement.
CACAAGAAGAGGTCTTCAACAGTTGAGTACATTGAGCCGGCGGCGTATGGGATGGACATGTCCAGGTACGGCGCGTTGGTGTAGCCGCGCGGGCCTTTCACGTACCCGGAGGCGCGCTTCGGGAGGAGCGTGTCGTAATGATCGTAACCGGTGCTCTTCATGCCGAGGGGATCGAGAATGCTCTCTTTGAGAGCCTGCTCGTAAGACTTGCCGGTGACTTTCTCGATGATTGCCCCCAGCAGGAAGTAACCGGAGTTGTTATACGAAAATTTAGCGCCCGGTTCGAACTCAAGGTCACGGCTCGCGTACTTCTTAACAAAATCAGCGACCTTGTATTGGTTACGGCTGACGTCCTCCCGAAAGCCGGGCAAGCCGGTATAGCTGGGGATGCCGGAGGTATGTGTGAGTAGGTGGTGAATGGTCACCTTCTGGCCGACGTCTTGACGGTAGTCAGGCAGGTAATCGGATACTTTTCCGTCGAGTGTGAGCTTACCCTGCTCGACCAGTTGCAGGGTCAGCATCGCGGTGAACTGTTTAGTGATCGAGCCGAGACGGAACTTCGTCTCGGTCGTATTGGGAATATCCCACTCCATGTTCGCCATGCCGAAGCCGTTCTTATAAATCACCTTGCCGTTCTCGGCCACGAGTGCCGCGCCGTTGAACTGGCCGTACTTGTGTGCCAGCGACAGCACCTCGCCGATCTTCGCGGCATTGTCTTGGGCTAATGTCTTGCACTGAAGAAAAAGCAGAATGAACGCGGCGTAGAGTAACAACGAGCGGTAGTTATGGCGATATATTCTGATCATGGGGAATCTCCTATGCTTAAACGAAGCAAGCCTGATAGTCGTAAGAATTCAAGTTTGTTTTTTTTAGCCAACCGGTAACGGTGTCGCGTGTCACCCTGAAGGCGCGAGTGAGTCGGCGCAAACCAATACGCTCATCGTAGGCCCGCGGTTCATTTCGCGCTCAGTTTCGGTGTCGCCGTTCGGTTGTCGGACTTCGCGACTGTAGCGCCCGGAATCGGAACGCACGCAGCGTCGTGTGACATTGCTGGTTAGCCTACGTCGAGACATCTCAGCACCGCCGCAATGCCGACAGATAAATCAAAATCAAAGGTTCGCCACGATGGTTACTGGCATTCGGTCGTTGTTTCCCTTCAGGAGCGGGGGAGTGCTACTGAGAGCAGCAACGCCTGCAACTGAATATGAAGTTATGGAAGCCGCAGACCGCGCCGGTGAAACTGCATGAGCCTTACACAAACGAAGGGAGCGGCATCGGCCCGAGCGCGTCATGGTGAAAGGCAAAGTTCGCTATGAAAAGTTTCGGTGAAACGCCCGTTGCTTGACAACTTACTATACGGTGACGACCATCGTCATGTTACTTCCAAAATCTGAGCGGTCAGCGATGAAGGAATGTCCTGTTATTGAGTTGGCGAAGGTGTGCGGCGTCAACCGGCGAACGATTGACTGTTGCCACGCTGCTGTCCGACGCGCATCTCCCGCTCGGTTAACACAATCAACCCGGCACAATGCAAAATACTTGATTGCGATTGTGCAACATCGGAAAGGAAACAACTTCTATGGGCATCTTCGATAAACTGTTCGGAAGCGACGAACCGCAGCCGCCGACCTCAAGACGAGGCGCGGCTTCATCATCAACCGGCCAATCGGGCGACGAGCAAGCCATTGCGCGTTACCGCTATATGTTGCAGACCGCGCCGCCGGAAACCATCGAGCAAGCGCACGCCGAAGCCTTCGCCAAGTTGACGCCGGAGCAACGGCAGTTGGTGCTGCAAAACTTGAGCGCCGAGATACCGGAAGCGGAACGAGCGACGGCGAAAGATGACCCGCGATCACTGGCGCGGATGGCGACGCGCGCCGAGGTGCGTCAGCCGGGAACGATGGAGCGAACTTTCGGCGGCATGGGCGGCGGCATGGGGATGGGTGGCATGATGGCGGGTGGCTTTCTGTCGAGCATCGCAGGCGTCGTCGTCGGGAGCGCCATCGCACAATCGTTTTTCGGCGATTCGGGCTTCGGCGGTGGAGATGAAGGCGGTGATCATCAGCACGCGGGCGAGGCAGATGCAAACCAAGATAGCGGCGACGAGATGAGTGGCGACGCCAACGATTCTGACATGAGTGATACGGGTGATTTCGGCGGCGATTTGGGGGACTTCTGAGTTTTTACGGCTGCAGGCGACCGTTGTGGTCAGCAGCCGCAGATTAGTCGCGAATGGTTTTCATCTCTGCGCGCGGCACGAGCGGTGCAAAGCCGTTCGTGCCGTACTTGTTTAGGCTGATGCGCCGAAGTAGCGAGCAAAGCATAAGACGATGCAACTAGAAAATAGCGTGGCGAATCGCCAAAGCCTATCGCGTTGCGCCTGAATGACATCCCCTTGATTTATTATAATCATCGTCCCGCGCCCGCCTTCGTCAGTTGTACGGTCACTATGCGCCA
>JALZJL010000324.1 GCA_030859785.1 Acidobacteriota bacterium | reverse complement strand
TTCAAGCCGGACACGGAAATTCTCAGGCAGTACGAAACGCTTAACCAAAAGGAGGAGTCTCTTGAAAGAAAAAAGAGAGGGCGGAAGAAAGTTGGGACGCCGTTCAGTCCTCAAACGAGCGGCGGCTCTAGTCGGGTTGGCGACCACGAATCTGACGGGTGAGTGCGCCGCGTCGGCAGTTCAAACATCGGGCGCGACTCCCGCCAAAAGCCCGATTGCCAGAGAGAGTGTCAAGATTACAAAGCTGGAAACTTTCCTCGTCAAGCCGCGCTGGCTCTTCCTCAAAGTTCACACCAATGCGGGCGTCACGGGCCTCGGCGAGCCGCTCCTCGAAGGGCGTGCGCTGACGATTCAGACGGCGATTAAAGAGATCGAGCCGTACCTGCTCGGCAAAGACCCGCGCGCAGTCGCGCACCATTGGCAGGCCATTTATCGCCACGCCTTTTACCGCGGCGGCCCCGTTTTAACGAGCGCCTTGAGTGGAATTGACCAAGCGCTGTGGGACATCAAGGGCAAGTTGCTCGGCGTGCCCGTCTACGAGTTGTTAGGCGGCCCGACGCGGCAGAAGATTCGCGTCTACGCGCACGCCCGCACGCCCGCAGAAGTGAAGGCACGGCTCGCCCAAGGCTTCACCGCGTTTAAGACCGGCCCGTCGAAGAAGCGGCCATCGCGGATCGTTGACAACATGGCTTTCGTCGAAGGCGTGGTCAAGCACTTCGCCGACTACCGCGCTCTCGTCGGCAAGGAGATTGATGTCGGCATAGACTTTCACGGAGCGATTCCGCCGCAGACCGCGCGGCTGCTGATCAAGGCGCTAGAGCCGTATCAACCGATGTTCATCGAGGAGCCGGTCAACATCGGCAGCGTCGAGGTGCTCGCGGAGATGGCGAGGTTGACGCACATCCCGATTGCCACCGGCGAGAGGATTTTTACTAAGTGGGGGTTCCGCGAAATTCTGGAGAAGAATGCGGCCTCGATTCTCCAACCCGATTTGTGCCACGCCGGGGGCATCACCGAAGTGCGCCTGATCGCCGGGATGGCCGAAGCCTCTTATGCCGCCATTGCGCCGCACAACCCGATGGGGCCGATCTCCTTAGCTTCCGGTTTGCAGATTGCTGCTTCGATCCCGAACTTCCTGTGCCAAGAGCAGGTTAGCCTCGGTGAGGGCTACATCAAGCAGCCGTTCGTGGTGAAGAACGGTTACGTTGACTTGCCGATTGGCCCCGGCTTAGGGATCGAGTTAGACGAAGAGGCGCTCAAGGATAAGATCGGCCACGACTGGAAGAATCCTGAGACCTACGATGCCGACGACGGCTCGGTCGTGGATTGGTAGATTGTGAGGCGCATTCGCGGGACGGCACGCGCGAAAGCGCTGCTCTTTATTTTCGTCCCCTAATTTTCGTCAATGCTTTCCAAATACACGATAAGTCCAAGAGTGTTTCGCCACACGATGACGAGCAGAAGAGTTCGCGTCCTCCTATTCATTGCGGTAACGGTCATCACTTCGTTCATCGCCGGGTGTCGCGCGAGCGAGACTTACCCTGCACGCCCCATCACGCTGCTCTGCCCGTGGGCGGTGGGCGGTGGCACCGACCGGGTGTCGAGACAAGTGGCGGCATTCCTTGAACACGAGTTTGGCGTGCCGGTCAACGTCGTCAACGCGACGGGCGGGGCGGGCGTCACCGGCCACAGTCGCGGGGCGGGGGCCGTCCCTGACGGCTACACCGTGACGATGATGACCGTCGAACTCAACATGCTCCACTGGCGCGAGTTGACCGATATTTCGTGGGACGACTTCATGCCCGTCTCACTGCTCAACCGCGACCCGGCGGCACTCTTCGTCCGTGCCGAAGAAACGAGATGGGGGAACGCCGGAGACGTCATCGAAAGCGTGCGGCGTGGCGGGAATCTGACGGCTTCGGGGACGGCGGTCGGCGGAATTTGGCACTTGGCTCTCGGCGGGATGCTGAGCCGCGCTGGAGTCAGCCCCGCCGCCGTGAAGTGGGTTCCGGCGGGCGGCGCCGGCCCCGCGCTGCAGGAGCTGGCGAGCGGCGGCGTTGATCTCGTGGTGTGCAGTCTGCCCGAAGCCCGGACGCTGCTCGTCGGGGGAAAGGTGCGCTCTCTCGGCGTGATGACCGACGAGCGCGTTGAGAGTTACCCCGACGTGCCGACGTTGAAAGAGCAGGGCATTGATTGGAGCATCGGTGGCTGGCGCGGACTCGGCGTTCCGAAGGGGACTCCGCCCGAAGCGGTCGAGAAGCTCTCGCAGGCTCTGGAGAGAATCACCACGGGAGAGACGGTGCTGAACGGCAGTCGCTTCCCCGACTACATGGCGAACGAGGGCTTCAACCTTTCGTGGCAAAGCCCGGCGGACTTTCGCGCGACGCTCGCCGAAACGGACAATCAACTCGGCGCGCTGCTGACGGCGCGCGAGTTCGCCAGCGTCAGCACCAGCGCTTTTACGCCGATGAAGTTTCCCGCACTGCTCTTCGCGGCGCTCGGCCTGACGCTCGCGATGCTGTTCGTATCTTCTTACTGGAAAAGATTTTTTGGCAGTGAACCGGTGCCGCTCTCCGCAGCCCCGCGCGGCGAAAACTCGGAAGCTGACACGATGCGGACGCGCGAGGCACTCTCGCGTGAAGGGTTACTACATTTCGCCGAGTTCGTGTCGGCGGTGGCTCTGTTCGCAGTGTTGGCGGAGACCGTCGGTTTTATTTTGACCGCTTCGGTACTCCTCTTTCTGCTGCTGGTGAGGATGGGTACGCGCGTGTGGGTGAGCGCGCTCGTCACGCTCCTTTTAGTTCCGGCGGTCTATTCATTCTTCGGGACGCTGATGCGTGTGCCTCTGGCTCGCGGCCTCTTCGGGTGGTGAGGTGAATCTGTGGGCGACTCTCTGATACAGGCCTTCGAGCAGGTCTTCGAGTGGCGCGTGCTGGCGATCATCGTCGCCGCCTCCGCCTACGGCCTGTTCATCGGCTCAATCCCCGGCATGACGGCGACGATGGCGGTCGCGCTTTTGATTCCGATCACGTTCTTCCTCGATCCGGTCTCGGCGCTCGCGGCCATTGTCGCCCTCGAAGCGTGCGCGATCTTCGCCGGGGACATCCCGGCGGCGCTCGTGCGGATGCCGGGCACGCCTTCCTCGGCGGCCTACGTTGACGACGCTTATTTACTCGTGCGGCGCGGGCGGCAGGACGAAGTCTTCGGCATCGCGCTCATCTTCAGCGTCGTGGGCGGATTGATCGGTTCGTTGATTTTGGTCACGTCCGCGCCGCTCGTCGCGCGCATCGCCTTCAGCTTCACGACCTACGAATACTTCTGGCTCAATTTGATCGGACTGAGTTGCGCGGCGGTGGTCTCGCAAGGCTCGCGCCTGAAGGGAACGCTCTCGCTGCTCATCGGGTTGATCATCTCGACGGTGGGCCTCAGCGAAGTCCACAGCGCCCCGCGCTTCACCTTCGGTCGGGACGAACTCGTCGCCGGCATTGATTTCATCCCGGCGATGATCGGCCTCTTCGGCTTCTCGGAAGTGTTGCGGAACGTGCTGCGGCCGAAGCAAATTTCCGCGACCGTCGTACAGGAAGGATTGCATACGAGCGGCGGCAGGTCGCGCGGTATTTTTTACCGGCAGTTGTGGCAGCCATTCCGGGCGCTCTTCGTCGCCGCGTCGCCGTTATTGTGGACGCGCAAAATGTACGTGCTATTATCGAGTCTGGTCGGCGCGGCCATCGGGGCGCTGCCCGGCGCGGGGGCCGACATCGCCGCGTGGGTTTCCTTCGGGCTCTCGAAGCGTCTGTCGAAGAACCCGGAAGAGTACGGGCGCGGGTCGCTCGAAGGCTTGGGCGATTCCACCACCGCGAACAACGCCGCGCTCGCTGGGGCGTGGATTCCGGCGCTTGTCTTCGGCATCCCCGGCGACTCGATCACGGCGATTGTGATCGGCGTGCTGCTGATGAAGAACATCACGCCGGGGCCGCAGATTTTCACCAATCCGAAGCAGACCGTACTGGTCTACAGCATCTACATCACCTTCATCCTCGCCAACCTGCTGCTCATCCCGCTCGGTTATCTGGCGATTCGCGCCGGGAGCACGCTGGTGCGGATGCCGCGACGGATGCTGATGCCGATCATCACGCTCTTCTGCCTCGTCGGGTCATACGCGATCAACGGGCGCTACTTCGATGTGTGGGTGATGCTCCTGATGGGAGTCTTCGGCTTCGCGCTGGAGTTGAAGGCGGTGCCGCTCGGCCCCCTCGTGCTCGGCATCGTCCTCGGCGGCAAGTTGGAGCAGACTTTCATCCAGTGCATGAGCAAGTCGGACTCGTTCTGGGACTTCTTCGCGCGCCCGCTCGCCGGGTCGCTCGGCCTCATCTGTCTTCTACTTTGGGTCTACCCGCTACTGGCTTCGCTGTGGCGCGGGACGCCCTCGCCGCCGGAACAGTCGGCTCCCCTGTCAGGTGAGTGATATA
>JALZJL010000296.1 GCA_030859785.1 Acidobacteriota bacterium | reverse complement strand
GAATCAGGAGTTGAAATCAGGAACGAAGAATCAACAACTTACAGGCGTCAACAACGCAATGTCTCGATAGCGGTCTTCGTAAGTCATTTGTTTTCAATACCGGAAATTTTCAACTCCTGATTCGCATTATTGATGGAATCGGCGTGTCTCCGCGTTCATCTGCGGCTCATCTCCCGGCCTTCAGGCCACTACCCATTTGTTGATGTCGCCGGCGCGCCCTGTCGAGTGTCGTTTCAATGCTTCCGTTACCGAAGTAGATCAGCCGGTAACACCAACCGACGAAAGGAGACTTATGAACCTCACGCGATTTCTTCTGACAACGTTGTTCGTCCTGAGCGGGACGGCGTTCATCAACGCACAGGAAAACAAATGCACCTTAAAGATTGAGCAGGCACCGGAGTTGCGCGGCTTCCGTTTGGGTATGACGTGGGATCAGTTTAAAGCATACGTGCCTGGCGTTAAGCTAAGTTACCAGCCCGAATTTGATTTCCACCAAGAAGTGACGATAGATAGCTCGAAACTGAAAGAAATTGGCGAAACGGTTGCAAGCGGAGTGAACTTAATCAATCTTGTTTTTGTGGATGACAAACTTATTCACATCCAGGTTAATTATGATGACACCGTCGAATGGAAAAGCTCCGAAGAGTTTTCAGCCAAAGTCAGCAATGCGTTACGGCTTCCAAACGCATGGCAGGTCGGTACAGATGGGGGTGGTCAACAGCTTGAGTGTGACGGCTTTCAAGTTAGAACATCTCCTAATCGTATTAACCTAAGCGTTTCAGGTGCGCTCGAAAACCTGAGACGTCGCGTGAATCAGGAGCGAGAAAAGCGAAAGGAAGAGCATCGCAAAGCTTTCAAGCCATGACCAATATGCGATTCGCCAAACTCCACGGCTACGGCAATGACTACATCGTGATTGAGGCCGGGCAACTGGCGGGCGTCGATTCACTCGGTGAGTTTGTGCGGCGCATCTGTCACCGGCATTACGGCGCGGGCGCGGATGGCGTGGCGCTGATCGACAAGGTTTCAAGCGACCATGCGAGCGGCGGTGAAAGCGTGCCGGGCGACTTCGCGGTGCGCATCTTCAATCCGGACGGCAGCGAAGCGGCGATGTCGGGGAACGGCACGCGCTGCGCTGCTGCGTACCTCTATCATCAAAAGCTGTGGTTGGCGGAAGAGTTGCGACTGGCGACGCGCGCCGGCCTCAAGCTGTATCGTCTGCGCGAACAACTGGGCGAGGGCCGTTACCGATTCGAGGCGGAGATCGGGAAGCCGCTCTTTGACAGCGCGTCGATTCCGATGCTGACAGATGAGCCGTCGCCGCAGGTTAAGAATTATCCGCTTGCGGTCGGCGAAGGTGAAACGGTTACGATCACCGCGCTCCAAATGTGTAACCCGAACTGCTGCGTGTTCGTCGATGATTTCAGTGCGGTTGATTGGCGTCGGCTGGGAAGCCTGATCGAGCCGCATCGCCAATTCCCCGAACGAACCAACGTCGAGTTCATCAAAGTGCGCGACCGCCGACACATCGAGGCGCGCGTCTGGGAGCGCGGCGTCGGCGAGACGCTTTCATCAGGCACGGGCGCATGCGCGGCGGCGGTCGCGGCGGCGCTCAACGACCTGATCGGGCGGCGCGTCCGCGTCGAAATGCCGGGCGGACTGCTCGAAGTCGAATGGCGCGACGACGGCGAAGTGCTACTGACCGGAACCGCCGAAATCATCTACACCGGCGAATGGCGCGCCGACAAAGCGGAGGGATGATGGGAGACAGAGATGCATTGTTGCTTTATCCAGAGACGAATCGGGTAGATTGCCGGTCGCCGCGCGTGCCCTCCTTGCTCCCCACCCGCCGCCATTTTTCACCCGCTCCCCATGCTGGACAACAAGTTTGGGCATGTGTTAGCCTCTTATTCGTCACAACAAGCGAACATCCGTCACAATAAACGGAAACAATGTTCGCTTGTTTTTGTTTTTTAATTAGCTCTTTCGGCGCTCCGCATCAAGGATGCGATTCCCCACTCCGGCTGACCATAGTTTCTTCACTCCTAGAGCCGGAGGTCGAGATCAGGACACAAAGCGAACTCGCGCGCCGCTGAAAGACGAATCGGATAGGAGAACCGAGTAATGACGAAATCCCTTTTGGGAAGCGGTGCGGTCGCTGCACTGCTCTCAGCTTCTTTCATATTGAACGCCGATAGTTCATTCGCCGAATCCCTCGCCCAGACATCCCTCGGACCCGTCTCTCAAGAGAAACCCACCACGCCGGGCACGACAACTCAAATCGGTATCAGCTCGACTGGAACAGTTAGTCTGCCCCAGCCGGCCAGAGGCCACTCAAACGTCACCCAACAAGACGCTCCGGACTCTGCCAAAGCCGCCACATTCCCCGGCAAAGCTGCATCGTTTGTTATCGCGCCGTTTGTTATTGCACCGTTCGTCGAAGCGCCGACCACCCCTGCCGCACCGACCGTCGCCGCCTCGCAGCGATCTTTCGTCGCGACTGCGTACAGTTTGCGCGGTCGGACAGCGAGTGGTCGGTTTGTCAGCAAAGGGCTGATTGCCGCCGACCGGCGCGTGCTGCCGCTAGGGTCTCGCGTGCGTCTCCAAGCGGGGACGTACAGCGGTGATTACCTTGTGGCCGATACCGGCAGCGCAATTCGAGGGCGCAAGATCGACATCTGGATGCCGAGCGGGCGTGAGGCTATGCGCTTCGGTCGCCAGAATGTGAAGCTGACCGTTCTGACTTACCCGACAAGAAAAGCGAAACCCGCTCCGCGCGTTGTTCGACGCCCCGTCAGTGACTGACCGGATTAACTTTTAAGCACGACAGCTATTTTCTGCACTCAAGCTCAAGGCTGCTGCCTCCACAGGCGGCGGCCTTGAGTTGTAGGCAGGTAAATAAATTGTCGGCGGTCTTAACCAACCTCTGCTGACCCGCTCGCAAACGGTAGTTGCGGTGGTTTGTGGGCGGCGGGTAAGATTGCGAGAACCGAATCGCGATTTCATAATTTTCAAATGCCATTCGATGTAAGCGCATTCCTGGTGCTGGTCGGCGTCGCCTGGGCGACCGTGGGGATGTGGCTCGTCGGCGCATATCTGACGTGGGCCGGGATCAGGCGACAGAGGCCGCTGATGCCCGTCGTTAATCATGAATTGATGGACGCCGCCGCGCCGTTGGTGAGCATCCTGGTGCCCGCGCGTAACGAAGAGCATCGCGTGCTCGAACAATCGATCCGCTCGATGCTCGCGCAGGATTACGGGCGCTTCGAAGTCGTCGCGGTCAATGACCGCTCGACCGATGCGACCGGCATCATCCTGCGATCAATCGCGCGCTCTGACCAGAGGCTTCGCGTCATCGACGGTGTTGAGCCGCCCGCCGGCTGGCTCGGCAAGCCGCACGCTCTGCAACAGGCGCTCGATGAGGCGCGCGGCGAATGGGTGCTGGCAACGGACGCCGACATGATCTTTCACCCGCGCGCGTTGCGAACGGCGATGACGCACGCCGTCCGGGGCAGCTACGACGCGGTGACGCTGCTGCCTGATGTGGACTGTCTGTCGTTTTGGGAAAAAGTTTTCATGCCGGCCTTCGGCTGGTTCATGTTGATGGCGTTGCCGCTCGAACGAGTTAACGATCCGGCGAGACCTGAGTCATTGGGCGTCGGCGGTTTTTTCCTGATCCGGCGCGCGATGCTCGAAGGCGTCGGGGCTTACCGTGCGGTGCGAAACGAAGTTGCCGAAGATTTACGAACGGCTGAGGTCTTGAAGGGCGCGGGCGCACGCCTGCGCGTCGAGTATGCGCCTGACCTTGCCAGCACGCGGATGCAAACCAACTTCCGCGAAATCTGGGAAGGGTTTACCAAAAACCTTTTCGCCGGTGCCAAGTTTTCCTTCTGGAGGGCGCTCGCCGGGGCCTGTGGTGTGCTGCTCTTCAGCGTCGCGCCGGCCCTGCTCGCCGTCTTCTGCGCTTTGAAACTGATGACGGGCGCCGGTTATGGATGGTGGCAGCTTTTCATCCCGACGGCGCTTGTGTGGATTATCCAAGTCGCGACGTTCGCTCTGATAAATATGAGTTGGCACATCCCGGCGCGCTATGCGCTGACGATGCCGCTCGGCCACGCGCTGTTTGTGGCGATTCTAATTAATTCGGCAGTACGCATCGCGTCTGGCAGCGGCGTCACGTGGAAGGGACGCAAGCTTTATGAGCGCGCCGGGGTGCGTCCGCCGCACGGTGACACGACAACACCCAACCGACCTGTGACCGATGAATAAACAACATCACCCGACCGCCGTCCCGCAGTCCGCTCCGTTGGTTGAAGTGCGACGCGGCGCAATCGTCGAATCGCGTCACCGCGGCCACATCGCCGTCGTGGACGGAAACGGAATGTTGGTCGCACACCTCGGCGCTCCCGAAACCGTGACTTACCTGCGCTCGTCCGCCAAACCACACCAGGCGATGCCGCTGATTACTTCGGGCGCAGCCGACCGCTTCGGATTTACCGCCGAGGAAATCGCCATCGCTTGCGGCTCGCACAGCGGCGAATCTATTCACACCGCAGCGGTCGCCTCGATGCTTCGTAAAATCGGCCTCGGTGAAAGCGCGTTGAAGTGCGGCACGCACGAGCCGTTCAGTCGCGAGGTCGCCCGCGCGATGCGCGAACGTGGCGAACTGCCGAACATTCTGCAAAACAACTGCTCCGGCAAACACACTGGAATGCTCGCGCTCGCGCTCCACCTCGACGCGCCTGTCGAGACCTATGATCAACCGCATAACCCCGTGCAGCTCGCCATCGCGCGCGCCATCTCGCAATTTTCAGATGTGCCGGAGGAAGAAATTGCGATTGGTGTGGATGGCTGCGGCGTGCCGGTCTTTGGCGTCGCCGTGCACGCGATGGCGCTGATGTACGCGCGTCTGGTTTCATCGCCGGTTTCACTGTCAGTCACCGAGTTGGCTGCGGATGCGCGTGCGGCGTGTGAGGAAATCGTTTCTGCCATGACAACCTATCCGGAGATGGTCGGCGGAACCACCGAGCGCTTCGACACCGAGTTGATGCGCGCCACCCGCGGCGGCGTCATTTCGAAAGTGGGTGCCGAGGGTGTCTATACCGCGGGCATTCGACCGTGCGAGAAATGGCCGCGCGGTCTCGGCCTCGCCTTCAAGGTCGAAGACGGCGAAGACCGTCGCGCCCGCCCGACGGTCGCCATCGAGAGCTTGCGTCAACTCGGCGTGCTCAATGCCGAGGCGCTCCAGGCCCTCGCCCCTTACGCGAAATTCCCTGTGCGCAATCACCGCGGTGACACGGTCGGCGAGATACGTCCTTCGTTTACTTTGTGGAGCAGAGACGCGAGTTAAAAGGCACTGTCGTGTAATATGAATTATTCCGATTCAGATGTACGACTGGGCTGTATTGCATCAATGCTTTGCGAGTGATTGTTTGCCGCAGTGAGTACATCACGATCAAAGTGGCTCTGACCATACCCGGTGATTTATCAAAGAAAAGCGAAAGAAGGATGCGACAGAGTAACTGTTTGAGAGGTTGGCATGCTCATTGCTCAATGGGTCGCTGAGAAAATAATAGAACAAATAATAGTGAGTGGGTTAGGCTCGGAGACGGCATGTGAGGAAAAACTTTGGGGAGAGTTTTTCTCACTTTGAACGCGAGCAGCAGCTTTGTAGGGGAACGGAGTTGCTGTGATGTTTCAGCAGTCAAAGGGCAAGTAAGGATCGGGTTGTAGGTTATTATCTGCCGGGGCTTGGGGGAGCTTCACAGGTAAGCCAACAACCCGCTTTCTTTTGGCAGCAGTCAGTTCAAATAGGACGCGAAAAGCGCGGTGAGTTTAGTTCTCACCGCGCTTTTGTTTTCCGAGTGTTTTCTTCTTCAACGATTCACTCGCCGCTACCGAGAAGCTTTGAAGAATCGTGGCGTGCCGGCATGTCTTCGAGGTTGAGTCGCATCATGCCGCCGGCGTCCGAGAAGACACCACCATTAACGGCTTGTGCGCGCCGTCGTTTCATAAAGACGGCTCCGCCAATCAGACCGCCGATCCCCAGCGAGCAGAGAAGGGAGATTCCGGTCAGCTTTAATGTTGACAGGAGCACGTTGCCCATCGTCACCGTGTAATCACGCTGCGCGCGTTCCAAGATGCGCGGATTGTCGCCGAGCCACTGAACTTCTTTTTCGTACTTGACGCCGCCGATCAGTTGCTGCGCGGCCTGCTCGTCCGGAGCGTCGAAAACAAAAACCGAATAATTGCCGATTCGTTTGTAAGCCGAGGGGACGGGTTGGCCCTCGGCGCGCAACTGTGCGATGCGCTGCCCGATGCGCGTGTCATTATCGACGGCGTACTGCGGTGTCGTGAATTCGACAATCACGAGTCGCGCTTCGTTGCCGTATTGCGTCGTGACCGCTTCCGCCCCGCCGTCAAAAGAGACGGCCTCCAGTGCCGGCCTCTGCCCGGCGGCGGTTTGCAGCGTAGGCAAACTAACCGCATAGCTGATCTGCTCGTCAAACCTCCCCGCGTTAGGCAGGTGCTGCACCAGAACCGGAGTTTCGCCCGCCACGCCTTCAACCGAATCCGCGACCAGCCGCGCCACGCCAGTCATCGCCGACGCACTCGCCGCCGACCAGTCCGCGCCGATAATCTCAATCAGCGTCGAGCCTTTAATGAATATCAGGCGATTTGTTTGCGCCGTGCCGACGAGTCCCAAGTCAGGGAGCACGGCGGTCAGTGCCGGAGTCGGCTTTCTGACCAGATGTCTGAGCAGCGAGTAAGCGGCGGAATCAGTATTCGTTTTAACGACGCTGATACCGAACCGCGCGCCCTCGGCGGACGTGTAGTCGCGACTACCGGCGGAGACCACAGCGAAATTTTCGAGAGCCGCCGCATCAAGTCCGAGCGGCAGCGGACGCACGGTATCCTGCGCGACAAAATCGCCGAGGCGGTCGGGCAGCAACAGCGCGACCGCCTCGGTTGAAACCTGCCGAGCGACCACGCCGACACCAAGCAGTAAAAGTAGTGAGCCGGCTTGAGACAGTTTTACTAAATTCGGAATGCGCACGGGCGGAACCTTTCGAATATCAACTGCAACGCCAGGTGCCAGGTGGCGGACACATCATTTGGGAGCGCGGTTTTAGATGTTGACGGACGAATCGTCGTTGCGCTTGCAGTTGATAATAATCCTTGTCCCCTCAATTGAGAATCAACGGATCAAGTTTCCTAGCGCCAGCGACGGAGTTCGCGGAGCAGCAGGTCGGCGTGGCGGCGCGGGTCGGGGATGCCGCGCAAAAGTGTCGGCCCGCCCCCCTCGTTGGCGTTGTCAATCACCAAATCGCCGAAGCCGAGCAGACGCTGCAAGACGGTCGTCGACACGGTGACGTCCTGAATGTTCCGCAGAGGGATGTTGCGCGTCGTGCGCCCGATCAGCCCGTGGTCGATTTCAATCTTGGAATCGGTCAGCGTGTAACGGATGGTGTTGCGCCTGATGTGATAAAGCGCCGGGATGAGCAGCAACGCGAGCGCCAGCGGAATCGAGACGAAGGCGGGAAGTTGAGGAATCAGCGCCAGGAGAAAAATCAGCAGGACGGCGCCGAGCGCGGCGGCAGCGTAACCGAGCTTAACGAACAGCAGAGTCGGGCGTGCGGTGAAGACAACCTGCTCGGCGTTGTCATTTTGATTCGGGCGCGAGACTGCCTCTCGCATCGACGGGCGCGGCGGTGGTGAGGCGGGAACAGAGGTCGCGGTGCGAGACGCGATGCGCGTCACCTCCGACTCGGTGGCCGCGCCACAACCCGCGCAGAATCGCGCTTCGGGTTTCAAAGACTCGCCGCAGTTCATACAGTAACTTGCCATCGGTTGCTGTCATACCCTTTCGTTTATGGTAGAGGCCCAAAGGCCGGGAGATGAGCCGTGGATGCACGCGGATGCACACCAATTCCATCATTGGTTTTCTGATCCACGTTGATCCGCGTCAATCGGCGGCCTGTTGTTGTCTCCCCCGACTGAGCCACTATCGGAGATTGTTCGTTAATGACTGACGCGCCGAAAGGCCGAATATGTCGCGCTCTCCGGCTATCATAAATTGGTGGGCGGGCGAAAACAAAAGCGGAGGCGAATCATGACGCTGATTCAACCCCCGCTTCGGCGGTAAGACGTTTTGAAAGTTTTGTACTACTGACTAACGAGCCTGAGTTTTCCGTCTGGCAGCCGCACCGCGAACACATCGCGCTCATAGACCGGTGCCGCCGGCTTGTCGGCCTCGATGGAAGCAATCTGCGCGTGTGTGACGACGGTCGCCTGGCGCGCGACCTGTGGGTTGCGCATCAGCGCATAACGTTGCGTAATCCGGCGCACGTACTCGCGCGTCTCGTTGTACGGCGGGATGCTGCGCCCATACTTCATGACGGCACCTTCGCCGGCGTTGTAACCGGCCAGCGCCAAACTCACATCGCCCCCGAAGAAACTCAGAAGGAATTTCATGTAACGTGCCCCGCCCTCGATGTTCTGTCGCGGGTCGAAGATGCTGTTGACTCCGAAACGCGCCGCCGTCCCCGGCATCAACTGCATCAATCCGCGCGCGCCTTTGTTGGAAAGGGCGTTCTGTTTAAACGCCGACTCGCGGTGCATGATGGCGTACAGCAGCACCGGGTCGACGCCGTTGCGCGAGCCGGACTCGACAATCATTTCGTCGACTCGATTGTTGCCGGTCGTAAAGCCGTCGAGCGATTTGCTCATCGTCATGATGGGTCGTAACCCTGCCTCGAACGGCATGGCGCGGGCTGAAGAGTTCTTGGCGCCGGGCAGCGTCCCGCTCTTCCCCGTCAGTCGCGTCGTCTGTTTCTTCAGAGCCGGTGCATTGGAGGTAAGCAGCGTTTCAATGCGAATGCCGTTGCTGATGTCGAAGTTGTCGAGACGGTGGTGAGCACTCTCCTGAGCGAATGCCGAAACCGCGCCCGCAAGGGCGACAGTGCATAGTAATAAAGAGCGTCTGATGTTGGTCATAAAAAATCACCTGCTAAATGTTTGTGGAGTGTTTTGATAATGTGCGGTTTGGGATGCTGGGTAGTGGAGAGAGTCTCCCGCATCCCCGGTGAGGCGCCCTACTGGAACGCAACGGAAGTGTAACATATTGTTTAAACATTGCCAACCGATTTGACCGTTTGCGTCAAAGGGCGAAAATGCTTGAGTTTTAGGGGGATTGACACGAGATGTATGATGGATGCGTTCAAAGCCAACTCACGGAAACCTCGCACCGCACCACGCGCTCCCTCCAAAAGCGCGACTTGTCCTCAACCCAAGGAGAAATACAGATGAAAAAGTTCCTCATTGCCTCACTAATTGCCGTGCTCACGACGTCAAACATTGCGGCTCACTACCAGACACCCGCCGGCACCGACAGCAATGGCCCCAGCGCGGACAAAGCCATCACCAAAGTCAAACGCGGCCCAGTCTTTCGTGCCAGCAAAGAGCAGGTCACGCAAGCGCAAAACCTGCTCAAACAACGGAGCCTGTACACCGGCGAGACCACCGGCAAGCTTAACCCCGAGACGCGTGCGGCGCTGAAGAAATATCAGCAAGCCGAAGGCGTTAAAGTTACCGGCACGCTTAACCGGGCGACGCTGGAAAAGATGAGCATTGTCCTGACCGACAAGCAGAAGATGGTTGCGTCGGCGACGAACTGAACACCCCCGCTGGAAGCAGCGCAGAAAAAACTAACGCGGCCACGGCTCTTAAATTTTAAGCGCCGTGGCCGCATTAGCTTTGTGTGAGTTGATGGTTGTGCGTCGGAGCCGTCGCCCCTAGCTTAACAATGCCTTAGCTCAGGAGACGTGTGATGATATTGTAGCTGGCTTCCAGGGCCTCGGCCAACTTTTCCGGTTGCGAGCCGCCGCCCTCGGCCATCTCAGGCCGACCGCCGCCGCGTCCACCGACAATCGGCGTCAGTTCCTTAATCACCTTCCCCGCCGGAACGCGCTTCAGCAGTTCGGGCGAGGTGCGCACAATGAGCGACACTTTCCCTTCGTCATCACCAACACTACGGCGTCCGAGAACGACGACGCCCGACTTGATGCGCGCCAGCAGCGTGTCCGAAAGCTGGCGCAGTGCCGCCGCGTCAAGACCCTCCACCTCGCGCGCCAAGACTTTCACCCCCGGCGCGACTTCACGAGCTTCATCGCCGTTGGAAGACAGAGCGCCCGCTCCCGCCGCGAGCTTGAGACGGAGTTCGTCCGCCTCGCGGCGTGCCTTCTTCAATTCTTCCTGTAATCGCTCGACGGTCGCCGGAATGTCAGGGCGCGTCGCGCGCAGTTCCGACGAGAGCCGGTCAACGAGCGCTTCGGTTTCCTGAAAGCGGAGAAAGGCGTCGCGGCCCGTGACGGCGCGGATGCGGCGCGTGCCGGAAGCGATTGATTCGTCGCTCACGACCTTGAACAGACCGATGTCGCCCGTGGCGCGGACGTGCGTCCCGCCGCACAGTTCCATCGAGAACGCTTCGCCCTCGACCAAGCCCGGCACGGTCAGGACGCGAACGCGCTCGCCATATTTTTCGCCGAAGAGCGCCATCGCGCCCGTGCGCATCGCCTCGTCGAGCGTGAGAATATCTGTTCGCACCCCCTCGTTGCGGAGAATATGGAAGTTGACGAGCCGTTCGATCTCGGCGACCTCATCGCGCGTCAGCGGCTGGTAGTGCGAGAAGTCGAAGCGTAGATAGTTCGGCGCGACGACTGAGCCGGCCTGCTTGACGTGAGTACCGAGCACTTCGCGCAACGCCGCATGCATCAAGTGCGTCGCCGTGTGATTGCGTCGCGTCGCGTCGCGCTTTTCGACATCAACCTGCGCCGAAACCGTGTCACCGACTTTCAAGTCGCCCTTTTCAACTTTGACTTTGTGGACAATCAGTCCTTGCGCGGGAGAATACGTATCAACGACAGCAGCTTTGGCATCCTCATTCACGAAAACGCCGGTATCACCGACCTGCCCGCCGCTCTCGGCGTAGAAGGGCGTGTGATTGAGAACAACTTCGCCTTCGTCACCTTCGTTCAAAGATTGAACTTCATCGTCGCCTTTGAGCAAGGAGGTAATTCTTGAATTATCAACCCGCGTTTCTTCATAACCCTTAAATTCCGATTTAGTGTCGTGGCGACGCGATAGCGCCACATAAACAGGCTTGGTTTTTTCGGTTTGACGAGTTTTGCCACCTTCTCCGGCTTGCTGTAATCCTTTAATCGCCCTGCTTATTAACTGCCTGAACTCGTCTTCCGTGAGAGTTTCAACGCGAACATCTCTAGGCGATTCCTCTCCTGCTATCTGCACAGGCTCCCATAGCTTGACTTTACGATGAGCTAATATTGCATACATTAAATCAACAGGAACTCCGTATGTATCATTCAACCGGGCAATGTCTGAAGTGTGAGGCGCACCGGATCGCTTAGCCACTGGACGTTCAGCCTTCAGTTTAGACAAGTCTACTATTTGCGATTCATAGTGCTGAATCATCTCTTCAAGCTTCTTCAAACCAACCGTCAATGTATTCCCAAATCTCTCCTCCTCAAGTTTCACCATCCTTTCGATGAAACCGCGTTGGGTGTCGAGTTCGGGGTACGCCTCGCTCATCTGGTCAACAACGAAGTTCGTGACCTCGTTGAAGAACAAGCGGTCGAGGTTGAGCGTGTAGCGTCCGTGATAGATTGCGCGACGCATAATTTTGCGGAGGACGTAGTTGCGTCCCTCGTTGCTCGGCAGGATGCCGTCAGCGATGGCGAAGGCCGTGGCGCGCGCGTGGTCGGCAATGACGCGCATGGCGAAGCCTTCTTGCGTGTCGGGTTCGTAGTGGCGGTCTGCGAGCTTCGCCGTGAACTGGACGATGTCACGAATCAAATCCGTGTCGTAGTTCGACTTTACGCCCTGCATGACGACGGCGAGGCGTTCGAGTCCCGCGCCGGTGTCAACGGAGGGCGCGGGCAGCGGTTCGAGCTTGTATGTACCGGGTTCCGTCTCGACGCGGTTGTACTGCATGAAGACGAGATTCCAAATCTCCATCGTCGTGTCGCCCGGCCCGTTGACCAGTTCGGCGCGGTTGAATTCGGGGTCTTCGGGGTGCTCGCCGAGGTAATAGTTGATCTCGGAGTTCGGCCCGCAGGGGCCGGTCTCGGCCATCTGCCAGAAATTATCTTTGCGCCCGAAACGCAGCACGCGCTCCGGCCTCGCGCCCGCTTCAACCCACAGCGCCGCCGCTTCGTCATCTGCCGGCACTTCGTCGTCGCCGCCGAAGACCGTGAACCACATCCGTTCGGGGTCGAGCTTGAGCACGTTGACGAGATAATCCCACGCGAACTGAATCGCTTCGCGCTTGAAGTAGTCGCCGAAGGAAAAGTTGCCGAGCATCTCGAAGAAGGTGTGATGGCGCGCGGTCTTGCCGACTTCGTCGAGGTCGTTGTGCTTGCCGCCGGCGCGGATGCACTTTTGCGACGAAGCGGCGCGCACGTAATCGCGCCCCTCAATGCCGAGGAACACGTCCTTGAACTGATTCATTCCGGCGTTGGTGAACAGCAACGTCGGGTCATTGGCGGGCAGCAGCGGACTTGAGCGCACGCGCGTGTGCCCGTGGTCCTCAAAGAATTTCAGGAACGTTTCGCGAATTTCGTTTCCAGTCATCATAATAAGCACTCAGCTATCAGCATTCAGCTATCAGCAGAAGAGCTTGGCAACCAGTTTTAAGCTGACTGCTGACTGCTGATTGCTGATAGCTTTTTTAAGAGTTTAACATGCGAAATGAAGACGGGCGAAGTTGGACGTAAACGCCGAGATCAACCGACAGCATCAGCGCGCTCATCAATTCGCGTTATCGTCTCAGCTTTCGTCAGGGTCAAGCGCGGGATCATCTTCGTCGACATTCGCGGCGGACGCGGCGCGCACTTTGCGAATCACCAGGTCGTATGCGAAGCCGAGGCGCAGCAGGTGATCGAACAGGCTCTTATTTTCCGCCCGCGTCGAGGGGCGTCCGCGTAGTCGGACACGTTTCTCAACCGCGCGGTCGATCAACTCTTCTTCAGGCGTTTCGGCGAACACGCGGTCGAGCGCTTCGTCGGCTGTCTCGCGCGGAACTTTTTTCATGTGCAGGTCGCGGGCGAGGCGCTGGCGTCCGACCGGTTTCTGCCGCACGCGACTCGCGGCAAAGCCGTGGGCGAAACTTTCGTCGTTAAGGTAACCGTACTCGCACAACTTGGCGAGCGCGGCTTCGACGGCTGTTTCGTTCGTCCACTCTTTTTCAAGCAGTCGTTCACGCATCTCCGCCACCGAGCGCGGTTTCGCGGCGAGCAGTTTGACGGCGCGTTGCAGCGTTCGAGCGCGGGCCTTTTCAGGGTCGAGCGGGCGCGGCGTTTGGTCACTCTTTTCCTCCGCAGGATTCGGGCGGGTCCCTGATTTCGGCCCGAACTTTTTCCGTTTATACATCACTGAATACTGTAACGCAGCCGTTACTTGAGCGGCAAACGCGCCCCGCATCGAAAGACATTGAAGCCGGAAAACTGTCGTTCATTGATGGGTGTCAATCGCCAATCCGAGATCGAAAGTCTAAGATGTGAGAGTGAATAGCATCGACGTGAGCATCAATGGAATCGTGATCATCGATAAACCGGTGGGGTGGACTTCGCACGACGTGGTGGCGCGGGCGCGGCGTCTGCTCAATGAGCGGCGCATCGGACACACGGGCACGCTCGACCCGTTTGCGACGGGTGTGCTGATCCTGCTGATCGGTCGCGCGACACGGCTCGCGCCTTTCTTTGCGCAGGCGGAGAAAGAGTACGAGGCCGTCGTCCGTCTGGGATATGCGACGGAGACCGGCGACTTGACGGGCACGCCGCGCCCCGCCTCGCACGCGTTCGTCGACTGTGCGGCGTGGAGCGACGTGGAGATCGAAGCGGTCATTGAGAGTCTGCGCGGGGAGCACGCACAGGTGCCGCCGATGTACTCCGCGAAAAAAGTCAAAGGCCAAAAGCTTTACGAACTGGCGCGGCAGGGAAAAGTAATTGAGCGCGCGCCGGTGCCGGTTACAATCCACGAGTTTGAAACCGTGCGACAAGCCGACGGCGCGTTGCTGCGGTGCGATGACGAAGCGGCGTGCGACCTCAGCGTGCGCGTGGTCTGTTCAGCCGGAACTTACGTTCGGGTGTTGGCGGAGACACTCGGCGAACGTCTCGGCGTGGGCGCGCACCTCGCCGCACTGCGCCGCACGCGGGCCGGCGAGTTTCACATCGCGAACGCGATTGATGTTGAAATGTTGGGAGAAGTGCGCGGCGACGGCGTCCGCACGAAAGAAAATATTCTCTCGCCGGCGGCGGCGCTCCACGAACTACCATCCGTGCATCTAACGGGCGATGCGGTGCGGCGCGTGCGACACGGTGCAATGATTCGGGTCGATGAGAGTCAACCGCCGTGGGCGGACGCGACGCTTATTAGAATGCACGACGAGCAGGGTGAATTGATCGCCGTCGGAATGTACGAAGCGGCCAGCGGGCAACTTCGACCACGCGTGATGTTGGCTCCGGCTTGAAAAACATGCATTGACTAGCTCCCTCTGTGGCTGTGGTATACTTTCACCGCGGCGGTAAGGGAAGCGTAGATTTTTTCCTCTCCCGCAACTCATACGAATCGTCTCCCTCGTATTGAAAACAGAATCAATAGAGAGCTTGGGAAAGCTTCGACGGTGCGGCGTGTGCTTGAACGCGCGAGCGCGCAGCCTGTGCATCGAAGTTAACCCCGAAGGCAGGGCGGCCACCCGGCAGGACGCAGACAGCGTATCCCCGGCGCGGGAAGTTTAACGCGGGGCCGTCTTTAAATAAGGGCGTGATATTCCAACACGCCGTCCACGCGCGCGAAGCCGACTTAAGAGGTTTAAAACGAGGCTATGCAACAGCAGGATGGCAGCAATAAATTTAATATCAGCGAGCGGCTTGAAAGCTTACGCCGCGAACACGAAGCGTTGCAGTGGGAGGGGAGCTTCCGGGATTACTTTGAACTGATCGCGCAGAACCCACGCACCGCCCAACTCTCGCACGCGCGCGTCAACGATATGGTTCATGCGGCGGGCGTCGAAAAGCTAAACGAAGGAACCCGCGACGAACTGACGCGCTACAAGTTTTTCGCATCGGAATTGTACGGCATCGAAGAGCCGATCATGCGCATCGTCGAATACTTCAAGAGCGCGGCCCAGCGGCTCGAAGTCAGAAAGCGCATTCTGTTATTGATGGGGCCGGTCGGCGGCGGCAAATCAACCATTGTCACGATGCTGAAGCGCGGCCTTGAAGAGTGGACGCGCGCCGAACAGGGGGCCGTCTACTCAATTAAAGATTGCCCGATGCATGAAGAGCCGCTGCACCTCATCCCGCACGAACTCCGCGCTGAAATCGAAAAACATTACGGCATCTATATCGAAGGCGACCTCTGCCCGCAGTGCCGCTACGCGCTTGAACATACCTATGGCGGACGCCACGAAGACGTCCGCGTGCAACGCATCCTCTTTTCTGAAAAGAACCGCGTCGGCATCGGAACATTCGCCCCCTCCGATCCAAAATCTCAAGACATTACGGAATTGACCGGCTCGATTGATCTGTCGACCATCGGCGAGGTCGGCGTCGAGAGTGACCCGCGCGCGTACCGCTTCGACGGGGAACTCAACATCGCCAACCGCGGCGTGATGGAGTTCGTCGAGATGCTGAAGGTTGACGAGAAGTTTCTGTATTCACTTCTCACGCTGTCGCAGGAGCAGAACATCAAGACGGGTCGCTTCGCGATGATCTATGCCGACGAAGTGATCCTGTCGCACACCAATGAGAACGAATACGTTTCGTTCGCCGGCAATCGTAAGTCGGAGGCCTTGCAGGATCGCATTATCCTGGTGCGCGTGCCGTACAACCTGCGCGTCTCTCAGGAAGAGCGCATCTACTACAAGCTGCTTAATCAGTCCGAAGTTCTGCGCAACGTTCACATCGCGCCGAACACACTGAGGGTCGCGGCGATGTTCGCGGTGATGACGCGACTCGAAGAGCCGAAGCGCGCCAACGTTGATATCGCCAAGAAGATGAAGCTGTACGACGGCGAGGATGTCGAAGGCTACAAGTCGAAGGACGTGCGCGAACTGCGTGACGAAACGGTGCGCGAAGGCATGGACGGCATCTCGCCGCGTTATGTCATCAACCGCTTGTCCTCGGCGCTGGTGCGCGACGGAGTAACTTGCATCAACCCGATTGACGCGCTCCGCACTATCAAGAGCGGCTTCGAGCAGCACACCGGCATCAACGCCGAGCAGCGCGAGCGTTACCTGAATTTGATCTCGTCGGCGCGCAAAGAGTATGACGAGATGGCGAAGACCGAAGTGCAGCGCGCCTTTGTCTACTCGTTCGAAGAGATGGCGCGGACGATGTGCAATAACTATCTCGACAACGTCGAAGCTTATTGCAACAAAGAGCGGATCAAGGACCCGATTACCGAAGAAGAGATGGAGCCGGACGAGCAGTTGATGCGCTCTATCGAAGAGCAGATCGGCGTCTCTGAGAACGCGAAGAACACATTCCGGCAAGAGATATTGATTCGCATCTCGTCTTATTCGCGCAAAGGCAAGTCGTTCGAGTACACGTCGCACGAGCGTCTGAAGGAGGCGATTGAGAAGAAGATTTTCGCCGACCTGAAAGACGTGGTGAAGATCACGACCTCGGTGAAAACACCCGACCCTGATCAGTTGCGGCGCATCAACGAAGTGGTCGACCGGCTCGTTAAAGATGGCGGCTACTGCCCGGTGTGTGCCAACGAACTGCTGACCTACGTCGGGACGCTGCTCTCGCGCTGACGGCGTAGGCGGCGCGACGCAGGCGACGTGAAATGGAAACATTAAAGCCCGCGCTCTTTCTCGAAAGGTGCGGGCTTTTTGAATCACGACGGATGTTACAGTCAATGAGAGTCAAACTCATCACACAGCCGAGCGGATGTTACGAAGCTCATATCTCTGATAGCCCCGACTGGAATGTATTTCGTTCGATTGCGGACACAATGCTTAAGGTGTTTGATGGAAAGGTTGTCGAGCGGATTGACGGTCTTGACCAAAGATATTGGGACATCGAAATTCGCGGCAGTATCTTGACGCTGCACTCGGACACATTCTTGGGCATTAGCCTATATTCACGAGACAAGCATGCCAACGCAGTAATCACAGAAGTCGGGAAGTATCTTGAGATGGCTAAAGCTGACCTTTCGTAAAAGTTTGACGGCTGAAAGCTGATAGCTGATGGCTGACTGCTGAATATGAAGAAACGGTATCTGATCGCGGGCGCATACGGGTTGGTGGGCGCGGCGTTGGCAGCGAAACTTTTGAGCCGCCCGCGCGACGTCCGTTGGGAAGAGCACGCCGGGCGTCTGCCACACGCCGAGCGCTCGCGGTTCATCGAGGTTGAAGGCGTGCGCGTTCACTATCAGGAGGCGGGCGCGAGCGACGCGCCGCCGGTCGTGCTGATTCACGGATTCTGCGCTTCGGCGTTCGTGTGGGGTGATGTGCTGCTGAACATCGCCGCGATGGGGTTCCGCCTCATCGCGCCCGACCTCATCGGCTTCGGCTTTTCGGAAAAGCCGCGTGATGGCGAGTACACGATTGATGCGCAGGCGCGCATGATCGTGCGGTTGATGGACGCTCTTCGGATCAAGCGCGCGGCGCTCGTCGGCAGTTCCTACGGCGGCGCGGTCGCGGCCTCTTGCGCGCTCGATTTTCCGGAGCGGGTCGAGCGCCTGGTGCTGGTCGATCCGGTGTCGAACGACGACGTGAAGAATCAAACCTTGCTGCGGCTGGCCGCGTCGCCGGTAATGGGCGACCTGGTCTCTCCACTGATTATCGACTCGCGGCGGCTGATGCGTTGGCGCATGGCAAAGGTGTACGCTGATGGTAGTGCGCCCCACCTTGTCGGCGCGGAGCGGATGCGAGCACACCATCTGCCGCTACGCAATGCGAACGCCCATCGCGCTGTACTGCGGACGCTACGCCGCTGGAATGCTGGGCGGGTCGAGCGCGAGGCGCACCGCATCACACAGCCCGTGCTGCTGATCTGGGGCGAAGACGACCGAGACATTCCGCTCGTCCACGGCGAACGCCTGCACGCGCTGATTCCCAATTCGCGTTTGATCGTGTTCCGCGGCTGCGGCCACCTGCCGCAGGAAGAGCGGCCCGAAGAGTTCGCCGGCTTAGTCGCCGGTTTCTGTAAAAGCGGTGATGGGTAATAGGTGATAGATGACAGGAGAAAACCTACTCCTTGTCCTACTTATCACTCATCACCCTTCACGAGGTTAAAGGATGTCCATTCAGCGCAACGATTGGTCTTTGCAGCGCAAAGGCATCATCGATCAAGAGCGGCACAAGGAGCGCGTCAAAGAGGCGATTCGCAAGAACCTCGGCTCCATCGTCTCGAATGAAGCGATCATCATGTCGGACGGCAAGCGCACCGTGAAGGTGCCGATTCGCTCGCTCGATGAATACAAGTTTCGCTTCGACCACGGCAAGCGCAAGCACGTCGGGCAGGGAACGGGCAAGACGAAGGTCGGTGATGTCATTGCGCGCGAGAGTCAACCGGGGCAGGGGCAGGGCACGGGACAAGCCGGACAGGAGGCGGGCGCTGACTACTACGAAGCGGAGGTCAACATCGACGAATTGGCGGCGCTGATCTTCGAGGACTTGAACCTCCCGTTTCTCGAAGAGAAGGCGAAGCAGGCGGTGCCGGCCAAGACGACGCGCTTCAACGAGATTCGGCGCACCGGCGTGATGGCGAATCTCGACAAGCGTCGCATGATCCTAGAGAATATCAAGCGCAACGCGCGCGAAGCGAAGCGCGCCCGCTTCGGCGACGTGAAGAAAGAAGACCTGCGCTTCAAGACGTGGGAAGAGGACAATCGCTACGAATCGAACGCCGTCGTGATGGCGCTGATGGATGTTTCGGGGTGTCTCACCGCAGGGCACCTGATCGAAATGGCCGACGGCTCTTACAAGGATGTCTCCGAAATATCTTGCGGAGACAGGGTGGCGTGCGTTGACTTGAACAGCTATGAAAAAACCGTTTCCGGCGTGACCGACACCTTCACTAAACAAGTTCGCCGGACGCTGGTCATCGAAGCCGAAGATGCGACATTGCGCGCCACACCCAACCACGTCTTCTTCGTCTATGACGAGCCCTCGAATCGCATTATCGAGAAGCGGGCCGATCAGTTGTCAGTGCGGGATAAGCTTGTTCTGGTCAACGGCTGGGGCCGGACGATACAGAACGCCGGGTCATGGAATAAGTCGCTCACGACCGATCAAGCATACCTGCTTGGAGTAATGCTCGGTGACGGCCATTTGCGCAGGCCATCGAAAGTCGGTACTTACGGGACGTATCTGGTAATCACCGATGAGAGTTTAGATCGCTTGGAGACGTACCGGCATCTTTTTGAGAGTGCGTTCAGCAAGCGCGGAATTATCAAGCTTAAGGGTGACAAAAATTCCCGGCAACGGCTTCGCGTCAATAGCACTGCTCTCGTTAATGAATTGGCACATCGCTTTCCGATGCTCGCCGTGCGTTCGCCTCAACGCTATATAGAAAGTTCTTTGTATTGCGAGGCTCCGGCAGTCCGCGGCGCCTTCCTGCGCGGGCTGTTCGATGCCGAAGGTACGATTGCGCATCACAGTGTCATGCTCAGTTCTTCAAGCGAGCGTTTGGTCAGGCAGGTCAAGCACCTGCTCTCCTACTGGGGAATCCGCGCGCGAATCACGCGCTTCATGCAGGATGAGCATCGTCTCGGTGACAAGCCGATTAAAGCGGGAGTCCATCACAAACTTAGCGTCAACGCCAAGGATGTCATTCGCTTTCGAGATGTCATTGGATTCGGCTGCCGCGAGAAGGCACGTAAGCTTGCTGACTTGGCAGGTCGCCAAACGGTCGGGATTAATGCGATGCGTAGTAAGTACATCATGCCATTTGAATGGCGTGCACGCTTTGACCATCTCTACCGTGTAACGCGCACAAACAGTTACTACCGTCCGGGTGTTAATGCTCTGACGTACAGCCAAATGCAAATCATCGCCGGTGATTCCGAAGCCAGTGCCGATGATTTACATACGATACGGAAAGTTTTGAAGAGTCAGTTGATCGTCTCCAAAATTAAGAGCACCACTGTGGTGGACGATCCCGTAACCGTCTATGATTTTGAAGTGGCGGATCATCATAACTACATCGTGGATGGCATGCTCAGCCATAACAGCATGGGCGAGTTTAAGAAATACATCGCGCGCTCGTTCTACTTTTGGATGGTGCGCTTTCTTCGCACCAAGTATGACAATGTTGAGATCGTCTTCATCTCACACCACACTGAGGCGAAGGAAGTGACCGAGGAGCAGTTCTTCACACAGGGTGAATCGGGCGGCACGGTCGTGTCGTCGGCTTATCAACTGGCGCTCGATCTGATCAAAGAGCGCTTCCGCCCGAGCGACTGGAACGTCTACCCGTTCCACTTCTCCGATGGCGATAATTACTATTCTGACAACGAAGAGGCGGTGCGACTCGCTGATGAGTTGATCGCGACCTGCAATCTGTTCGGCTACGGCGAGATTGGCGAAGAGGGCACATCCGGCTACCGTCGTTCGTCCGGCGCGCTACTTTCTATCTTTAACGACCGACTGAAGCAGAAGGATCGCTTCATCGGCGTGCGCATCGACGACAAAGAGGATGTCTACCCGGCTCTCAAGCAGTTCTTCGGGCGGCGCGGCGAAGAGGCGTAAGTCGAGAGGGTGCGACAGTCATCACACAGATGGCCGTCACGACGTGTCACCGTCCGAGCGGCGTAGAATTCTAGGGGAACTTTATTCGGGCGTTTGATGATTCATCTGACGCTGTTGGCGGGCGATTCTCTGTGCACGCTCGCTGAGGGTGATGATCTGGTCGAGGTCGCGCCGCGCTTTCGCCGAGAATTGCACGTCGATCACGCCGGAACTTTTGAAAATCGGATTCGCTACGAAACTCGCGATCAGCGAATCTATTGAAGAGAGGGCGGGCGCTAATTGCGGTTGATGCTTATCGTTTTGAGGCTTGATGAGTTTGGCTTCTTTCTCGCTCTCGGGTAAATACAGATTAGTCTTCAGCCGGAGCGCGCATTTCTTGATTTCATCGGTTGCTTTAACGATCAATTTGTAGTCAGGCGTTTGACCGGACGCGAGTGACCGCATCACGTCGTTGTTGAGTACCTGAATCTGCCTGAAGTCTTCCTTAATCTTCGCCATCGCCAGACGCCGCTCTTCCGGGCTTCTTCGATCAACCCGTTCAAGATTCCGCAGACCCAATTCGCGATACATCAAATCCCGCTCGCGCGCCGACGGGCCGATAGTCCGCATGCCGCCTTGCCAAGCGAAGAGCGGAGTTGCCGACAACAGCAGCAGCAGCAGCACGGAGGCGATTGCTATGACGCCAAAAAATAGCACGCGCTTTGAAAAATGATGGCGTGGCATACCCATTCACCTCTTCTCTTGGGCCTTTGCGCCCGAAGTAAACTCGTTGACCCTCGGTTGCGGAGCAGTATAGTCGGGTCGCATACCTCCTCGCCAGCAAAATCTTTTCGTCATCAGAGGCAATCGTGAAGCTTCCGCCAAACAAGAAGCTAACCCGCCTCGGTCGCCGTGCGGACGTGCGTCAATCGCGCGCGGCTGTAGCGTCAAACAGTCTTCGCGCCTTCGAAGCGGATGTGAATCCAATTTTTTGAATCCCTTCCATAATATCGTATGCCGCGTGGTTCACGTCCTTCCATTTTAGCTTTGCCAAACCGAAGTTAAGTTGCAGTCGTGCGTCGGTTAAGGAGTATGGACAAGACCTCTTGGTAAGGTCGGTACAGAAATTGCTCTTCCGAAAGTTCGTACTCATCAGACACTACCTAAGGAGAAACAACTAATGTTAGAAAATGCTATTCGGCGATTGACCTATTCGGCTGGGATGCTGTTCGTCGTGCTGGTTTGTGCGGCGTCGGCGCTCGCGCAACAAACCACCGGTAACGTGCGCGGGACTATCAAAGACCCGACCGGGGCCGTCGTCCCCGGCGCTCAGGTCAGCTTGATCAACAAACAAACCAATTCCACCGCCACCGCTCAGAGCAGCGACAGTGGCGATTATCAATTCAACGACCTGCTCCCCGGCGAGTACGACATCCGTGTGGAAGCAGCCAACTTCAAAACCCTGACCCTCACCGACGTGCGCGTGGAACTAAACCAGACCACAGATGTCCCGACACAGTTGCAGATCGGGTTGCAGGGTGAAGTAGTCGAGGTCTCCGCCGGCGGGGCGGAATTGGTCGACACGACAACTACCACTCTCTCAAAAAGTTTCACCGAAAGACAGGTCGTCGAGTTGGCGCAGACAAGCGTCGGCTCCGGCGTCAATAACCTCGCGCTGCTGGCCCCGAACGTCACGTCGTCGGGCGGTGTCGGCGTCGGCACCGGCGGATCGGTCGGCGGTCAGCGCCCGCGCAACAACAACTTTGTGGTCGACGGTGTGGACAACAACGACAAGTCGGTGACGGGACCGCAGATTTACGTCTCTCCCGAAGTCGTTGCCGAGTTTTCGTTGCTGCAAAATCAGTTCTCGGCGGAGTTCGGACGCTCGAACGGCGGGCAATTCATCACCGTTACCAAGAGCGGCACGAATGATTTCCACGGCTCGGCTTACGGTTTTGTCCGCAACCGCTACTTAAACTCGCTCGACACGCTGCAAAAGAATGCGGGCATCATCCGCGAAAAGGTCACGGGTCGAGAAGACGACTTCTTTCCACGCAGCGACTACGGCCGCTTCGGCGGCAACTTCGGCGGCCCCGTTTATCTGCCGCGCTTCGGTGAGGGCGGCCCTACTTACTACAGTGGCAAAGACCGGCTGTTCTTCTTCACCGCTTACGAAAGATTACAGACCGGCAGCGCGGCGTCCGCGGGCGGCCTGACATCACCGACGGCGGAAGGGTTCAGGGTCATCAACTCGATACCGGGACTTTCCGCGGGCAACCTCGGTATCTTCAATCGCTTCGTTCCCGTAGCCTCGACGGCCAACGCCGGGACAATCAACGTCGCCGGTCGAACTGTTCCGGTCGGCACCGTCGCTTTCGCCGCGCCCAGTTTCACGAAACAGAACTACTTTGTTTCCAATTTCGACTTTAACCAAACCGATAAGACACAGCACCGCGTCCGCTTCAGCCTCGTGAATTTCGCGGGCATTGACACGGCCGCCAACCTGCCCGTGTTCTTCATCGCATTGCCGAGCAAGCAGCGGTTGTTTTCGTACACGCTGTTACACAACTTTACGTCGAACCTGATTAACGAAACGCGTATTGCGTTCCGTCGTTCGGAATCCACCTTCCCGGTGCCGACGGACATTACCTTTCCGGGCCTCGACGTTTTTCCGAACATCATTCTGGATGACCTCGGCGGCTTAAACATCGGCCCCGACCCGAACGCGCCACAGTTCGGTATCGAGAACAATTACCAGGTTGTCAACAACGTGACGTACCTCGCCGGTAACCACTCGCTCAAGTTCGGCGGCGACTTCCGCAAGATCATCTCGCCACAGTCTTTCGTGCAGCGCGAGCGCGGCGACTACCAGTATGGCTCGACCGAAGTGTTTCTGCGCGACATCAGCCCGGACGTGTTCGGGCAGCGCACGGTCGGCGCGTCGCCTTACTACGGCGATCAAAAGATTTTGTACGCCTTCGCCCAGGACGACTGGCGTATTCATTCGAACTTGACGCTCAACCTCGGACTGGGCTACTCGTATCAGGAAGTGCCGAAGGGCGCCAACCTGCAGGCTTTGAACGCTATTTCGTCGGTGCCGGGACTGATTGAGTTCCGCGAGCCGATTGAGCAGAAGAAGAACTTCTCGCCGAAGGTCGGTATCGCCTACGCGCCGGACTTCAATTCGGGTCTCCTCGGCGGCGTCTTCGGAAGCAGCGGTAAGAGTTCGATTCGCGCCGGCTTCTCGATGGCCTACGACTATATCTTCGACAACCTGTATATTCTGGCGCTGCCACCGCAGGCCAACCAGACCGTGGACGTTGATTTGGAAGCCGGCTCTCCGAACTTCCTTGCGAGCGGCGGCATCCCGAACAGGCCCGTCGCGCTCGGCAGAAACGCGGCCGCAGCGCGTGCCGCGACATCGGCGTACATTCCCGACCAGGAAGTGCCTTACTCGCTGTCGTGGTCGCTCAGCTTCCAGCGTCAGTTTCTCCAGAATTGGTCAATTGAGGCGCGCTACCTTGGTACACGCGGCATCCACCTGCTGACGCAAAATCGGCTCAACTCTCAGCCCAAGGCGTCAACGGCACTTGGCGGGCTGCCGACCTTCCTGCAGACGCCGTCGCAGGCTCAACTCAACGCACTGCCGTTGACGCTCGACGCTATCAACGCTCGGTCGAACTTCGTTCCGCGGTTCGCCAACGCCGGGTTTAATGCAAACCGAGTCGTGGGCTTTTTGTCGAACGGAAATTCCACGTACCACGGCGCGTCGATGCAATTGATCCGTCGCTTCTCGGAAGGGTTCCAGACAAGCGCGGCGTACACGTGGAGTCATTTGATTGACGACACGACGGCTGAAGTTTTCTCGACGGTCTTGAGTCCGCGTCGCGTCCAAGACTTTCAGAATCTGCGGGCGGAGCGGGCTGATTCGGCGCTCGACCGGCGACATCGGTTCGTGATTACGAGCCTTTACGAGTTACCGTTCTTCAGGACTAGCGGCAATGGATTCGCGCGTGCAGTGCTCGGTGGCTTTAACTTCTCCGGTACATACACGCTTGAGTCTGGACAGAAGGCCACGGTGTTGAGCGGCCTCGACTCGAACCTGAATGGCGACGCCGCCGCCGACCGCACGATTCGCAACCCGGGTGGTCGCAGGGACACGGGAAGCACGGTGACGGCGCTCCGCAACAGTGCCGGTCAGATCGTCGGTTACCTGGCTAACAACCCGGATGCGGAGTACATCCAGGCAGGCCGCGGTGTGATCGCTACTTCAGCCCGTAATACACTGCAACTGCCGGGAATCAACAACCTGGATTTCTCAATTTTCAAAAACATCAGGATGGGAGAAACGCGTCGGATTCAACTCCGCGCCGACCTCTTCAACGCCTTCAACCACCCGCAGTACATTCCGGGTTCGCCCAACACGGTGGCGCCGATTGCGACCACCGGCGTGAGTGATGTCAATACCGTCGGTCGAACGGACTTCAACAAGCCCGACCGGGTGTTCAGCAGCAACCCTCGCGTGATCCAGATGGCGCTGCGGTTCGACTTCTAAACACCGCATCAGTTTCGTGGAAACACGGTTTGGAGGGGGTGGCAGAAATGTCGCCCCTTCGTTTTTACCGACAGCACGTATTAGTCGACCGCCGCGCACGAAGAGGACGACCCGCGCGACCGGCGGCAGCCTATCGAGTGCGGCGTTTTTTAGGCGTCAAAGACACGCGCAAACCTGTTTTTGGGTGTGCTAAAATTTATTCTCATCGATTTTCGCAGCAGCAGCAGGTGTTGTCAGTTCCTTCTTTTCGTTCGTTCTTCCATGGAGTGAAAGCAATGCGGAGAACCGTCTGTATTCTCGTCGGAGCCGTGAGCGTGGCTGCTCCTGCGTCCGTTCATACGTCAATCGCCAACACGCAGCCACTCACGCACCCGCCGGCACACATCACAGCCGCTCGCGTCCAAGCTAGAAACACTATCTCCGGGCACGTCTTCGGGGAGTCGCGCCGCCCGGTGTCGGACATTCATGTGGAGTTGCTGAACGACTTGTATTCAATGATTGGCCGCGCCAAAACCGACGGGTCGGGGCGTTACACGTTCCCCGGCATACCCCAGGGGAATTACAAAGTCAGAGTGTTGCCTTACGGCACCGATTACGCGGAGCAGTCGCAGGATGTCAGCATCACAAATGTTTCGCTGCTGTCGGGCGGCGGGGCCGAAAGCGTGCAACTCGACTTTTATCTTAGGTTGAGAGAGAACGCCAATGCCGGCCCGTTCGCGGCTCCGGGCACTCTGGGCACAATCTTCGCACAGGAAGTGCCGCCGGAGGCGAAGAAGCTTTACGAGAGAGGCATCAACGAGCTGCGCGAAAAGAGGGAGAAGGAAGGGTTCGAAAGTCTGAAGAAATCGCTTGAGCTTTTCCCGACTTATTATCTGGCGTTGGATCGACTGGGCACTGAGTATGTGGTGCGCGGATATTACGAAGCGGCGCACATTCTGTTAACGAAAGCGGTCGAAGTTAACCCGCGCGGCTTTTCCAGCGTCCTCGGCCTAGGGTTGGCACAGTATCAGTTGAAGTTAACCAACGAGGCTATCGACAACTTGAAGCGTGCGACATCTCTGTATGCTAAATCAGTCAACGCGCATCTGTGGCTGGGCGCGGCGCTCAAGCGGGCCGGGAAGCTGGATCAGGCCGAAGTTTCTTTCAAACGTGCCAAGGAGTTAAGTAAAGATAAGGTCGCCGATGTGCATTGGCAATTGGCTCGGTTGTACAGTGAGCAGAAGCGTTACAAGGAAGCCGCTGACGAACTGGAACTCTTTTTGAAGAATCAGCCGGACTCGCGTGACGCGGAGAAGATCAAACAGATGATCGCGCAACTCAAGGAGAAGGCGGCCAGATAAGTAGCAAGGCAAAAGTAAAAAGGTAAAAGGCAAAAGGGAGAGTCAATAAAAACGATAGATTTGTTCAACCCTGATCCTGGAAAACTTTTGCTCAGGTATTTAATCATGGTCCCTTCTCCGCGTGCTCGGCGGTGAAAAGCAACGGACTCTGGACTTGCACGCAATCGCGATATGCCGTCGTAGACTCGCGAGAGAGGCGCATCAACCCAAGTATGAGTGTTTGCCGCGAGGCAAAAAAAGAAGGCCCGTCCAAATCTCGGACGGGCCTTTTAGTTTTGTGTCAAAGGTTGTCTGCTTTAGAACAGGAACCGGAAGCCGAAGCGGACCTGACGTCCCTCCTGAAAGGAAATAGGCTGGTTATAACGAGGGTCGGTGCCGCCGTTAGCGTTGATGAACGACGTAATCGCCTCGCGGGTGCTCTGTCTTTGGAAGACGGCGATTGCCGCCGCTTCATCTTCCGGAAGGTTGCCGAACCCACCTGAGACGTCATTGGCGGGCGAGATGTTTTCAAAGCGACGCAGCTCGTTGCTTTCGTTGAAGACATTCAGGAAGTCCAGATCAAACACGAACGTCAATCGCTCGTCACCACCAAAGCGATACTTGTGACGAATGGCGAGATCCGTTTGTGTGAACGCCGCGGTGCGACCCAAATCCCCACGACCGTTCAGGATGGTGTTATCCACACTGTAAAAGGTGAAGCGTGTGGTCAGCGGCGTTCCGCTTGAAACAGAGGTAAAGCCGGAGAACTCGGTGACACTATTATTGCTGCCGAATCCGAATTTGCTGTAATCCAGAGTGTACGCGCCGTAGAACTTAAACACGTGCGGGCGATCCGTCGGCAATCGTCCATTGTCAGGTTTGCCGGTCGCGTCAAAGCCGATGAACGGCAGGTCGAAGAATCGGTTGACGTTCGGACTGGTGCGCCCGGCTTCGTCCGAGCTCGCGAGACCAGAGTAGTTACCGAACAGACGGCTGTACGTGTAATTCGCGTTGAAGTAGTAGCTGCGGGTGAAACGCTTGTCGAGACGAATCTCGAAGGCGTCATATTCGCGCGTTGGCTCAAGGGGCAGGAATCCGAAATCCGTACCGACTTGCGCCGCCAATCCGCGCCCTGGATTGCCGATCACATACGCCTCGCTGCCTGCGGCGTTGAGGAAGCCGATGTCTTCGACCGCACGGTCAACCTGCTTGTGCGTGTAGCGACCGCTGGCGAGGAAACCGCTTCCCAAATCGCGCTCCGCGCCAACCGTGATTTCGCTCTGACGGAACGGCTCAATGTCCGGATCAATCGCGCCGAATTCAAGACCGAGTCCGACGTTCGACGGAATACGGAAGTCTCTCTGGCAGCGGGTGATGCCGGTGCTGCCCGTAACAGGGCAACGTCCGCCCGGCGGGTCAGGGTTGCTGCCGATGATTCTTTGCGGGGTGAAGGAGGTGAAAGCGCCTCCACCCGGGAAGACTTCGAAGTAGTCGTTACGGAAAAACTCACCGCCGAACGAACCGCGGGGCAACTCGTATTTGAAGCGGTCGTAGTACCAACCATAGCTGGCGAAGATTTTCGTCTTGCCATCACCGGTGAGATCGAACGCCGCGCCGAGGCGCGGGGCGAGTTTATCAGCAAAGCCAAAGGTAATACTGGGATTGCCCGGGACGAAGCTTGGCGCTTCTTCCTTTTCGATGCGGAGGCCGAGGTTGAGCGACAAGCGGCTGGTCGGCTGGTAGCTATCCTGGAAAAAGAAAGCCTGGTTGTTGCTGCTCGCGCTGCCGCCGCGTCTGAACCGCTGGAGTAATCCGGCCCCAATCGCGCCGGGAGTCGGGCGGATACCGGTTGAAACGGGAACGCCGACCTGGTTAATGTTCAAGCCGTAAGAAATCACCGTAGTATCAAGTGTCCCTTGCAGCGCGTCGTTGGCGAGACCGTTGAATTGGTAGCCCACCTTGAACTGATGGCGACCGCCGAAGTTCGTGAGGTAGCTGGCGTCGGCGTCAAACGTTCGGCGACGGGAAGCGTCAAACACATTCTGTGTAATCCCCGGAGAGGTTTGAGTCCCGCGGGCACATCCGGCTTCGGCAGGAATGCTGCCGACGGTGCTGTTGGCACTACAAATGGAACGGACCAGACCCGCAACCGAAGGGATACCGTAAGCATCCAGCTTTTCGTTCAAATAGCTGTAGCCGCCGCGGGCCGTGAGCACCAGATTGCCGGTCGGCGTGTACACAAGTTGACCGGTAACGTTCTGAGAGTTTACACGACCGCCGCGCTGATTGAGGAACTCTTCGCCCCTCCGAACACTTCCTCCGGGGAAGGCGAGCGAAGGAACAACTGTGGTCAGTGTATTCGGGAACGTAGGCACGATGCCTTTACGTTCGATAGGGTTCCACGTGTATGAAGTGGTGAAGCGCAGATTGTCGCGCAGATTGGTGTCAATTCGCGCAAAGGCATAGTGATTGACATCGAACTGAGTGAAGCGCCCGGCACCCACCGCCGCTCCGGTGGTTGGGTTGATAAAAGTCGTGTCGCGGATGGTGTTGCGGAACTGCGGAGAGTAGCTTCCGAGGAACCACACTCGGTCCTTGATGATCGGGCCGCTGATGGTGCCGCTTGGGAAGAAGTCTGTGCCGCCATCTCTCTGCGGCTGGACGTAACGAGGACCTGTCGGAAAGTTGAACAGGAAGCGGCGCGGGCCGGCCTGGAATTCTGCCGGGCGGAACGAAAGGCCGAACTCGCCGTGAAAATCGTTGCTCCCGCCCCTGGTCACGACGTTAACCACGCCGCCGGTCGCGCCGCCGAACTCGGCCTCGAAACCGGAAGACTTGACTTGAACTTCCTGCACAAATTGGAACGGAATGTTGTTGTTAGCATTCAACGTGCCAGAACGGAAGTTGGTCAACTCCTGACCGTCAATGATGAACGTGTTCTCAGAGCCGCTGGCACCGTCAATCTGAAAACCACCGCCCGACGGCTCATTGCGAACTGCCGGGGCAACCGTCAACAGACTGGTAAAGCCGACGCCCTTCGGCAGCAACTCGGCGACCTGCGCCGTAATGTTGGTTTGAATTTTGTTGTCGGTCGGGTCGATAGCCACCGCGTCCGCCGTCACCGTCACCGTCTCCTGCACGTTGCCGGCCTGGAGGACGATGTTCACCGGAGTGGCTTTGCCGAGTACGACCTCGACACCCTCGGTCACCGCGGCGCTGAAACCGGAGGCCGCCGCGACTCTGATCGAGTAGAAACCCGACGGCACCTCCAACACGCGGAAGAAGCCGTTTTCATCCGCCGTCACGGTGCGGTTAAAACCCGATGTGGCGTCGGGCCTCGCCCCGGCGGTGGTGTTCGTGCTGGAAACCGTCACGCTGACTCCCGGCACGACATTGCCCTGGGAGTCCCTGATGGTGCCTTCCAGCGCGCCGTTCGTCTCCTGACCAAATGTAAATGTGGTCAGGAGCAGCAGAAAGGCCATCGCGGAGGACAGCACTCTAAGCTTGTTAATCATTCTGATTTGCTCCTTAAAAAGCTGAAATAAAGTTGATTCGAAGTTGATGCCTATTAACGGCTGGTAAGCGACAAAGCACTCGTAGCCAAATTGCACTTGATGGCAAGCAACTACAAAGCCATAAAAGCGGATGGTATTTACGAACTCTCGTATGCTAAAGAAAACAAAAGAGAAGACGGTAACAATAAGTCCTTAAAGTGCCTGGTTTGCGTCGGCTCTCAACACATGTTGCAACGAAAAATTGGATTGATGTTCAAGTTTTTGAATGCCAGCGAAGAGTTTGTTGTGAGGCGCGCTAAAAGATACCGAGCGGTGCGGTTAAGTTGTGTGAAAGATTACCGTTTGCGCTGATAGTAAGAATGAAGCTTTTAACGGCGTACCGATAATCACGCCTGTGACCATGCCTGACCGTGCTGGCTGAGTTTTGACGTCATCGAACAGCACCGACCGGCATCGACAGCCACCACCCGCGCATTTATTCCTCGCCTGATGTCTTGCGGTGTGACGACGGTTGAGCGGACAATAGCGACATGGAAGATCGTGAACTGAAAGACCTCGAAAAATCACTTGAACAAATCTGGGAGGTGGCGTTGCGCTTCGGCCTCGACCCGTTCCCGACCCGCTTCGAGATGGTGCCGGCGACGGTGATGTACGAGATCGGCTCCTACGCGCTGCCCGGTCGCTACTCGCACTGGACGTTCGGCAAGGCCTATCACAAAATGAAAACGATGTACGACTTCGGACTGTCGAAGATTTACGAAGTCGTCATTAACACCAACCCGTCATACGGCTTTTTGATGGAGACCAACAGTCCCGTCCAGAACAAGCTGGTGATGGCGCACGTGCTCGGCCACGTCGACTTTTTTAAGAACAACGTCTATTTCTCGAAGACCAACCGCCGCATGGTCGACACCGTCTCGACGCACGCCGGGCGGATGGCCGAGTACGAGTTTAAGCACGGGCGGAAGACGGTTGAGCAGTTCCTTGATGCGGTGCTCTCTATCGAGGAGCACATCGACCCGAACTTCTTTATCCGGCGCGAGCGCAGCGAAGAGGAAAAGGAAAGCCGCGCCGCACAGCAGCCCAGAGAGGGCCGCTACGACGATCTCTGGAAGATGGGCGAGCAAACGGAAGCGCCCGCCGCCGCGACCGACGAGCGTCCACGCGGCGAGCGCCTTCCGGAGAAAGATTTGCTCTACTACATCCTGCGCAATTCGCCGACGCTCGAAAACTGGCAGCGCGACGTGATGGCGATGATTCACGAAGAGATGGAGTACTTCGTGCCGCAGATGCAGACCAAGACATTAAATGAAGGATGGGCGTCGTTTTGGCATGCGCGCATCATGCGTGAGTTGGATTTGCCGGATCAGGAATTGCTCGAATTCGCGGAACTACATTCGGGCGTTGTGTCACCGCACAAGGGACAGTTGAATCCGTACTATCTCGGCTACAAAATCCTTGAGGACATCGAGCGGCGCTGGGACAATCCGTCGGCGGAGGAGCGTGAGAAATTCGGTCGCCAGGGCGGCGAGGGGCGCGCGAAAATCTTCGAAGTGCGTGAACTCGAAAACGATGTATCGTTCCTGCGCAACTACCTGACCGAAGAGTTATGCGAAGAGCTTGATTTGTACGTCTTCGAGTTGGTCGAAGACGAGGAGTGGACGGTCACCGATAAGCGTTGGCAGCGCGTGCGCGATCAATTGGTCGCCAACATGACCAACTTCGGCTTTCCATACATCATCGTCGTCGATGGCGATTACAATCACAATCGCGAGCTTTACTTGAAGCATCAATTCGAGGGCGCGGAACTCGATGCCGGCTACGCGCGCCGGGTGCTTGAACACGTCTACAAATTGTGGGGCCGCCCCGTGCATCTCGAATCAATCGTCGACGACGAACCGGTGGTGATGCGCTACAACGGCGAGGAGCACGATGAGGATTAGGGATGAAGACGGACGTCAAAGATGTCGGATGTCAGATGTTAGTTAAAACATGTCTCACTATCTGAGGCCCAAGCTGTTATCGCTGCGTGTTTCGTGTTCGTGCGTCACGAATTCAATTTCCAGATGGTGAAGTTCAGGAAGGCTGCGAACGTAACCCACAGAAGGTAGGGCGCAAGCAATGCTGCGGCGAGCGGCACGACGCGCCGAAAGGCGAGCATCGTCGCGAGAATCGCGCTCCACAGAAAGACGATCTCGATGAATGCCAAGTCGGGGCGGTGCCAGCCGAAGAAGAGCACTGACCAGAGTCCGTTAAGCACAAGCTGTATGCCGAACAGCGCGAGCGGCAATAGTGATGCCCCGGCGAAACCGCGCCGCCGCCAGACGAGCCACGCCGC
>JALZJL010000293.1 GCA_030859785.1 Acidobacteriota bacterium | reverse complement strand
GAAATGTCCATTCCCTGCATCAGCCGCAGGTACTTCAGATATTCGTCCGTGATGCGTGCCACCGGAATGTCGTAGATATCGACTTGTTCCTGGCGAATCAAGTACAGCAGCAGATCGAGCGGCCCGGCAAATTCGCCGAGCACCAGCTTAACCTCTTCCCCACTCTGGCTGGTGATGAACTCAGGCTGCGCACCCGCGACCACGAGCGGAACCGGGGTCACGGCAACGGCGGTCACGGAGACCGCGTGCTCCTCAAAGCTGTTCACTTCCGGCGTGTCGGGTGTCAAGGCTTTAAGCTCCTTCCAATCCCATCCGCGTTTTCGCTTCGTGCATTGTCGCGCCGGCTATGGCTCGCGCACGCTCACTGCCCTCGGTGAGAACGCGGTGCAACTCTTCGGCGTCAATGCCACGCACGCGCTCCTGAAACGGTCTCAGGAATTCAACCACCGCGTCCGCCACATCGCCTTTCAATTGCGCGTAACCTTTGCCTGCGAAATGCGACTCGACTTCCGCCTCGGTCTGGCCGGTCAGCAATTGAAATATCGTGAGCATGTTGGTGATCGCGGGGCGCGTTTCGTCGAAGCGAATCTCTGTGCCTGAATCGGTGACGGCGCGCTTGAATTTTCGGCGGACGGTGTCGGCGTCGTCGAGCATCGTGATGCTGCCGTTGATGTTCTCGTCCGACTTGGACATCTTCTTCGATGGATCGTCGAGCGCGAGGATCAGCGCGCCGACTTTCGGGATGAATGGCTCAGGGATGCGGAACACTCTGCCGAAGTCGCGATTGAAGCGTTCGGCCACGTCGCGCGTCAATTCGAGGTGCTGCTTTTGATCCTGACCGACCGGCACCAGGTCGGTCTGGTAGAGCAGAATATCTGAAGCCATCAGCACCGGATAATTAAGCAGGCCGGCGACGACATTCTCGCGCTGCCTGCGCGCTTTGTCTTTATATTGCGTCATCCGCTCAAGTTCGGAGATGCGCGTCACGCCGTTCAGCAGCCATGCGAGTTCGGCGTGCTCTTTAACGTCCGACTGAATGAAGATGGTTGAAATCTTCGGGTCAATACCGGCGGCGAGGTAGATGCGCGCCAGTTCCTTCGTCTTGGCGGCGAGCACCTTCGGATCCTGCGGGGTCGTGATCGCGTGGAGATTGACGATGCAGAAGAAGCTTTCGTACTCGTGCTGCAACTGAGCCCAGTTGCGCAGAGCGCCGAGGTAGTTGCCGATGTGAATGTTGCCGGTCGGCTGCGCGCCGCTAAAGATTCTTTTCATCCCGACTCTAAATTCTACCGAGGAAGACCAGACTGTACGCCAGCGGCATCACGAATCTGAAAATTGAACTGAAGACGCCGGTGAAGACAGCGATGAACAATAGAATGAACCCGAACTGTTCGATGGAATTAATCGCCGACTCGAACGACTCGGGCAGCAGACTGCCGAGAATCTTGCTGCCGTCGAGCGGCGGAATCGGCAGCAGGTTGAAGACGGCAAGTCCGACGTTCATCATAAAAAACACTTCGACCAGCTTGATTGCCCCGGCGGCGAAACCGGAATCAGAGTTGGCGGGCACAAACTCTCCGCCGATGACGGCGAGCATGTCCGCTTCAAACAACAGGCGCAACGTGACGCCCGCGATAATTGCAATGATCGAGTTGCCAATCACTCCGGCTGCCGACACCCAGATGTTGGCGACGCGCTTGTTGCTCCATCTCGACGGGTTGACCGGCGTTGGCCGCGCCCATCCAAGCAGCGGCGCACCGGTAAAGAAAGCGACCGCCGGAAAGAGCAGCGTGCCGACCGGATCGACGTGTGAAATCGGGTTAAGCGAGATGCGTCCCTGAGACCGTGCCAAGTCGTCGCCGAAGCGGTTCGACATCCAGGCGTGTGCCGCTTCGTGGAGCGACAGGGAAAATATGAGCGCCACCATGTACAGGATAAAGTTGCCGATGTTGAAACTGTCCATTGTTGAATCTCTTGGCCGAAGGTGGTTGCCATGTGGGAAGTAAATGTCACACTAGCATGCACCCGCAGACGTGTCAAAATCCGGTCGTGGGCGCATTTTAACCGCTCCACACACAATTTTCACCGACCCACGAGCGTCCCGTGAATCCCCAGCGGCAAGCTGTACACCGCTTCATTCGTCGCCACCACCATGTCACCGGCGGCGCTGAATGCGAGGCCGACGACGTTGACCGCCGCGACCGCCATCTCAGCCTGTTGGCCGTCTCGCGAGATGCGTACGATGCCGCGCCGCCCACGCAGCGACGCAGCGACATAGAGGTTGCCGTCGCGATCAAAGGCCAGCCCCTGCGGTCGCCCCAAGCCACGGTAAAAGACTTCTGCCACGCCGCTTCCGTCGACGCGCATCACCGCGTCGAACGACGAGACGGTCGGCCCCGTGACGTACAGCGCGCTATCCGGGCCGAAGGCGAGATGATAAGCGGCCACCGACGGCTCAAGTTGCGCCCACTCTTCAGCCTCGCCGATGCCGTTGACGCGGCGGATCGTGCCGGTGCGGTCACCGACGTACATCCGCCCCACGGAATCAAAAGCCAATCCGGTCGCCACGCCCAGGTTGCGCGCGAACGCGACCGCTTCGTCAAACGGCGTGACGCGGTACACAGTGCCGTCCATCCGACTGGTGACAAACATCTGGCCGGTCTTGTCGAATGCGATGCCCGTCGGGTTAATGATCTCGCCATGCACCGTGGCAAGTTCACCGCTTGGATCGATGCGAAAAAGCGAGACTGGCATGCGCTGACCGCGCGAGCCGGAGCGCGTCACGTAGAGCGAGCCATCGTCGGGGTCGAACGCTGGATTCGAGACGAGATGAAGGTCGCCCGCCAGTTCGCGACCAACGATCACCCGCGCACCCGTCAGACGCCGCCCGTCGCCACCGACCAGTGTCAGTTCCGCCTTGCCGCCCTTCGTCTCCGGCACGACCGCGAGCACACGGCGCGGAGACGCTCCGACAATCCACCCGCGCGTGTCGTCAAACGTCACGGCACACGAACGCGGCTCGCTCATGTCGAACCCGGCGCACTCGATGACCACTTCGCCGCCCGTGATCGCCGCCGCCGGATCGACGCGGACAATCCGCCCTGCTTCACTCATTCGCTCTCC
Source organism: Acidobacteriota bacterium (assembly GCA_030859785.1). Lineage (GTDB taxonomy): Bacteria > Acidobacteriota > Blastocatellia > Pyrinomonadales > Pyrinomonadaceae > JACDEG01. Next base: position 25,640 of record JALZJL010000293.1, on the reverse strand, counting down.
CTGTCAAAAAAATCTTCAACCGTTCACATGTCGCAACAGGCCAGCATTAACATGCGCAGTGATTCAACATCCTGAAGTAATTTTGAAAACAATCATACGACGCCGACGCGAGCCGTGTCCATGTCATGCCGCTTCGACGGGAAGTCGATTGATGGTCGACAGGTAATGTCCGACAAAGTTGTTTTGTCGCGCCTTTCACCCGGCGGTAAACCAAAATCGCCGGACGCTTTGGGGCATCGATAATCACTTGAAGGCGCTGCCGGCAGCAACTTTTGTCGTGTTATAATTCGCCCTCCATCGGTCGTCCCGGTAATAAGTAGGAAGGCAAAAGTTAAAAGGCAAAAGGCAAAAGTAAAACTCAGTAGTGACGGGTTTTTGCTTAATCTTGAGACCGTGAATTTCAACTCTTTTCGCTCACCTGCTTTTCACACATCATCCGCAACAAACATGGCTGACCAATGAGCCAGGAAGGATTACACAAATCAGCACCGTACACGGCAACACGCAGGGGCTGAAACCGAATCAACTGCGTCGCATTGAAAAACTCTACGCGCGTCGAATTGCGCCGCAGCAAATCGTGACGCCCGAATTCGCACGTCAGTTGTCCGAACTGTCGCACGAAACCCGCCGCCAAATCGGCGCGTTGATCGACCGTAAAGGCTATGTCGAGTACGTCGTCGTCGGGGACGCGCGGCGCATTGAGTTGCCGGACTTGAAGCGGACTCGTGTCGCCGCCGACCGCTTCCGCGGCCTGCGTTGCGTCCACACGCACCTCCGCGGCGAGGAATTGACGCAGGACGACCTCGCCGACCTCGCACTGCTACGGCTCGATCTGATGGTCGCCATTAACGTCGACGAGCACACCGGATTGCCGGGCGTCGTGCGGGCGGCGCATCTTTTGCCGACCACCGCCGACGAAGTGGACGACGGCGCTCACACGGAACCTTACGCCTACCTCGAGCCACAGATTCCGTCGCACCTCGATGTCGATTTTCTTAATCTCATCGACTCGCTGGAAGAGGAGATGGCGCGCAACCGCCATGTGGCCCGGAAGGCCGAGGGCCGCGAGCGAGCGATTCTGGTCGGCGTCACCACCGGCGTGCTGGTCGAGGCCGAAGAGTCGATGGCCGAGTTGCGCGAGTTGGCCGCGTCCGCCGGCATCGTCGTGCTCAATGAAATCATTCAGCGCCGACCGGCCATCGACCCGCGCACCGTGCTCGGCCGCGGTAAGCTCGAAGAATTGATTGTGCGGGCACTGCGTCTCGGTGCCGACCTGATTGTCTTCGACCGCGAGATGTCGCCCGCGCAGGTGCGCTCGGTGTCCGAGGCGACGGATCTGAAGGTGATCGACCGCGCGCAATTGATACTCGACATCTTCGCGCAGCGCGCGCAAACCCGCGACGGTAAAATCCAGGTCGAACTGGCGCAGTTGAAATACCTTTTGCCGCGTTTGGTGGCCGGACACGACTCGGCGTTTTCGCGTCTGGCGGGCGGCATCGGCGGGCGCGGCCCCGGCGAAACCAAACTGGAAACCGACCGTCGACGCGTGCGCGACCGGATCAACCGTCTCGATAAAGAGATCGAGGCGCAACGCATGCGCCGGCACGAGCGGCGCAAAGAGCGCACCCGGCGCGAACTCCCCGTCATCTCGATTGTCGGCTACACCAACGCCGGCAAGTCGACGCTGCTCAACACGCTGACCGCAAGCACGGTGCATGCCGAGCAACGTATGTTTGCGACGCTCGACCCGACTTCGCGCCGTCTGCGCCTGCCGCACGAGCAGGAAGTAATCGTCAACGATACTGTCGGATTCATCCGCGACCTGCCGCCCGACTTGCTCGCCGCTTTCCGCGCCACGCTGGAAGAGATTGACGACAGCGACTTGCTGATTCATCTCGTCGACGCGGCGAACCCGCGCTGGCCGCAGCAGACCGCATCGGTCGAGCGAATCTTAGGCGAACTCGGCCACACGGATATCCCGCGGCTCGTGATCTTCAACAAAGCCGACCTCGTCGATGCCGAGACGATGGACTCGATTCTGCGCCAAGCCGAGCAAGGCGGCGAGCGCGAGTGTCTGGCTGTCTCCGCCAACATCCCCGCGTCACTGCGTCCGATGCTTGAACGCGCGGGCAACATCCTCGCGCGCGACTTAACCCATGCCCGCCACGCTCCGGTCATGTCAGATACGTCAGACATGTCGAACACGTTAGACACGTCGGCGAGCGAGTGATCAGCGCTGTACGCCCGCGCTGGTTTTACCTCTCACGAATTTGGCTTTTTGTTAGCTTCAGAACCGACCGCGCAGTTTGCCGTATGTTGTGGCGAGGTCTTCGGGGATGACGCGGGTTTCGGCAACGGTTGTCATGAAATTACCGTCGCCCGTCCAGCGCGGCATGATGTGAAGATGGATATGTTCGGCGACTCCGGCCCCGGCGGAACGGCCAAGATTCATTCCGAGGTTGAAGCCGTGCGGTCGATAGACTTCGCGCAGCACGCTCTGGCACTGCTTTGCGAGCCGCATCAGTTCGGCGGTTGTTTCGTCGGAAGCCGCGTCGAGTTCTGAGGTGTGTTCGTAAGGGACGATCAGCAGGTGACCGCTGATGTAAGGATAGAGGTTGAGGACGATGTAGTTGTGATGCGCGCGGTGCAGAACATAAACACTCTCGTCGTTGCGGGCGTCGCGTAGCGAACAGAAGATGCAGTCGCGGGAACCGTCCGGCTTTTCGGCGTTCGAGCCTTTGATGAAATCATATCGCCAGGGAGTCCATAACCTATCCACAGCATTCACCCATGCGCTTACTAAAGCGGTTCTAAACGACCGGCGGCGTCTGGCTGCCTCCGGTGTCACCGCTACCACCCTCGATCTGGTTAAGCGCGGGTGACATCTCGTCCGCCGCAGTCAATGATTCCGGGTGAACGACCGTGGAGGCCGCAGCAGTCGCTACTTCAGAGCCGCCGATTTCCTCATTGATTAACTCTTTCAATTCTTTGCCGGGTTTGAAGTAGGGGACGCGCTTGGCGGGAATGTCGACGGGGTCACCGGTCTTCGGGTTCCGGCCACGTCGCGCCCCGCGCTCGCGGACGCGGAAACTGCCGAACCCGCGCAACTCGATTTTTTCGCCTTGGTTCAGCGTGTCAATGATGCTCTCGAAGACGATCTCGACCAAACGCTCGGCGTCTTTTTTGGTTAACTCCGCCGCCCGCGCCACGTCTTCAACCAGTTCCGCTTTTGTCATACGCTCGTCACCTTTCATCTAATCGAAGGCATCACTGACGCTATCGCGATAACCACCAGTTGCCTGAGCAATTAAGCTGGAAAAGCTTTTATTAGGGACGCTCGGTACGTTAACAGAAACCGCGCGACGCAAGCAAGAATGAAACGGCTAACAGTCCTCGGTTCAATAAGAAGCCCCGCACATCTGCTCGTCGAGCGGTGCGCGGGGCGAATATCAATTGGCGATGTCGAATCAAGTCTCGCGGTCGTCCTCCGGCGAATCATCAGGCTGCTTGGTCGGGAAGAAATCGGCTAACTCACCGAGCGAGGCCATGCCCCCTCCCGCTTCCGAAGAATAAGTGCGAGTGTCGACGATTGGCTCGTCGTTTTTCGCCGCGCGCGCCGAGAGACCGATCTTTTTGCTCTCCAGCTCAATGCGCAGAATGCGGAACTCCATCTCCTGCCCGACGGTGGCGATGTCTTCGGGTTTGTCCACACGTTCTTCGGAAAGCTCTGAGACGTGGCACAACCCCTCCAAACCTTCATCAAGTTCGACGAACGCCCCGAAGTTGGCGAAGCGCGTAATGTGACCCTTCACCAAATCGCCCGGCTTGTGTTCGTTGACGAAGCGATCCCACGCGCTCGGCTCGGTGTCTTTGATCGACAGCGACAGCCGGCGGTTTTCCGAGTCAATGTTGGTGATAACCGCTTCAATCTCCTGACCCTTCTTTAAGACTTCACCCGGATGCTTAATGCGCTTGTTCCAGGAAATGTCCGAGACATGAACCAAACCGTCGACACCATCCTCGACCTCAATGAAGGCACCGAAGTCGGTCAGGTTGCGCACGCGCCCCGACACACGCGAGCCGATTTGGTAGCGCTCGTTCAAGGTCGCCCACGGATTGGCCTGCGCCTGTTTCATGCCGAGACTGATGCGACGCGCTTTGGGGTCGACGCCGAGCACTTCGACATCAACCACTTCGCCGGGGTTGACGATCTTGCTCGGATGCTTCATGCGCTTCGACCAACTCATCTCGGAGACATGCACGAGACCTTCAACGCCCGGCTCCAACTCGATAAACGCGCCGTAGTCGGTGACGCTCGCAATCTTACCCTGAACGCGCGAGTTAACGGTGTAGCGTTCAACGACGCTTTCCCACGGGTCGGGCAAAAGCTGTTTGTAGCCGAGTGAGACGCGCTCGCGTTCGCGGTCGAACTTCATCACCTTGACCTGCACGCTCTCGCCGACTTTGAAAAGCTCGGCGGGGTTTTGCAGACGCCCCCACGACATATCGGTAACGTGCAGCAAGCCGTCGATGCCGCCGAGATCAACGAACGCGCCGTAATCGGTCAGATTCTTGATCTGGCCTTCAACGATGATACCCTCTTCAAGTTGATTGAGCGTCTGACCTTTGCGGCCTTCGTTCATCTCATCAAGCACCGCCTTACGCGACAGCACGACGTTCGAGCGTTTGCGGTTAAGTTTGATGACTTTGGCTTCGATCTCCTGATTGCGCAGTGATTCAAGATTGCGCACCGGGCGCGTGTCAACCTGCGAGCCGGGTAGGAAAGCGGCGACGCCGTCGACATCCACCCGCAAACCGCCTTTGACGCGCTCAATGATGCGGCCCTTAACCGGTGTGCCGTCTTGGTAAGCCTTTTCCAGTTCGTCCCAAGCGCGCATCCGCACGGCATCGGCGCGCGAAAGAATCGGCACGCCTTCCTGCGACTCCATGCTCTTAATCAGCACTTCGACCTCGTCGCCACGCTTGACCGTCAGTTCACCGTTTTCGGTGAACTCTTCCTGATTGACGATGCCTTCTGATTTGAAACCGAAGTCGATCACAACTCCGCGTTCAGTGATGCCGACGACGGTGCCGCGCACGACAGAGCCTTCCTGAAAGGCCGCCTGCTCCTGCTCGTACTGATCAAGCATCGCGCCGAAATCAAAGTCGCCGCCGCTGCGTGTTTCGTTGTCGTTGTCGTCATCGTCAGCGCCTTGCGGCGGAGAACTATTGGTGGCTCTGCTGAGAGCGGTTGCCGGGGCAACGGAGGCTCCGGATGAGGTGGTATTTGAGGAAGCGACAACACGCGCCGCTTCGCCCACCTCGGACGGTTGGCTTGACGCATTATTGCTCTGGGTTTGGTTGTTGATGGTGTCGCCGTTGGACGACTTGGTTTCTTCAGTGGGCATGCAAACTCCTGTCGGACTCCTCCTGGAAATTACAGCGCGTCGCAGAGCATCTCGCGCTCCCCCGGCCCCGCTTCACAATTGAGACTCGCATCTTGACGGAGGATACCGTCATTCCATCATGTGGAGATGGTATACGTGTCTCCTGCTTTGCGTGGGGTGATTGGCCGGATGCGAAAGATTTTGAGGTAGGGGATGGGAACCTTCCTGAAGTTGCAAATACAGACCACCAAAAATTTCTATTTCCGTCGTGTCCGTGGATCACCTGCGTGACCCGCCAATCACCAGCCATTTTGACCAGGTAGTGGGGCAATTTACACGGCTCAACAACGACGTGTCAAGGCACAGAGTGCGATACACAAAGAGGTTAGTCGTGGATGTGAGATACAACGAGCATGCCAACCGCTTCACCTTCGGCACAACACCACCCCATCCGACAACCCAACCGACTGCAACAAAAACGGCGACGCGGGTAAAGAGCCACCCACGACGCCGTCCTTTAAATTAAATACACTGATCGAACAGAATTCGATTTCAAGTCATCCGCTACTTCACGGATGAGACCGTTGAGCTTGCACCTCGGCGCGCAACGAACACTCCCGCTGAATGTGTGCCGACAAGTATCTTGCCGGGGTCGCTACTATCAAGCGCAAGTGACCAAATGCGTCGGCTCGGCAGCGCCGGGTCAAGCCGCTCCCATGTCATGCCGGCGTCGGTCGAACGAAACACGCCGCCACCTTCGCGCGTGCTGAACTCGCTGCCGGCGCCGCCATACTCATAAGCGTTGCCGATGAAGATCTCGTCGGTGTTCTGCGAATTGACGACCACACTCGTGAAGCTGCCGAGCGGCAATCCGCCCCCGCGCCGCATCCAGCGCTCGCCGCCATCGTGAGAAACGTAGAAGGTCTGCGTGCTACCGACGTAGATGTGGTCGGCGCGTTGCGGGTCCTGCTCGATGACGTTGACCGGGGCATCGGTTCTGATGCCGGTCACCTGCTGCCACGTCGCACCACCATCGCGCGAAACGAGTGCGCCGGAGGTCGCCGTGCCAACGTAAATGGTTGAAGGCTTCTGCTCGCTCGTTGAGAGGCAGAGTGTGCGCGCATCTAACCCAGTGCCGTAAGCGATGCGCTCCCACCCTTGCGTCAGGTCGTAACTGCGGTAGAGTCCGACGTTAGTCGCGGCGAGTAGTCCCGGTCGCCCGTCGCGCTCGTCAACTGTGTATGCCAGCGCGTTCACAATATCGCTCAGGAACAACGGTGCGCTCTGCGCTGCGTCGGCGCCGCTGGCGGACTGCAGCCCGCCGGCCAGACCGAGCGCCATCAGCGTCGCGTCATCAAACTTGCCTGATTGCGGAATGCCTTTGTCGCCCTGGAACTTCCTGACGGCTGTCACGGTGCGCGTCCCAGCGACCCCGTCCGGCGTGCCGACATTGTAACCCATCGAGTTCATTGCAGCCTGCGCGCGCTTCACGTTGTCGTCGGTTTGCTTGACGACGGGAGTTGTCGGAGCAACCGCCGCCCTCATTTGACTATCAGTTCTTCCCGCCGCCGCAGTCTCCGCCGAGACACCACGTCGCCCGCGCTTAGACTTGGCGGGCGCTTTCGGCTTCGGCGCGGTAATCGGCCCCCACGACGCGCCGCGATCATCCGACCGGTACATGCCGTAATTCGTTCCGAGGTAAATGATGTTGCCGTCGACTTTGTCTTGCAGAATCGCGTAGGCAATCAGACGGTTCGGCATGTTTCGATTAGACAGTTGCCATGTTTCGCCGCCGTCGTTGCTGACATAGAAGTAGCCGCCGCCGGTCGCCGTATTAATCGTCGCCGCATAGAAGCGCCCGGGCTTTTCGCGGTCGGGCAAAATTGTGTAAGCGCGGCGTCCGCTATAACCGGCGTTGCTCGGCGCGAATGTCTTGCCTCCATCGCGCGAAATCATTAAACCGAAATTGTTCGTGCCGATGTAAACAATCTCAGGGTTCTTGGGGTGGACGGCAATCGCGTTGACCTCGAAGTTCTGCCGGCTGGTGGTTACGCGCCAGTCGTCGCCGCCGTTGGTTGAGAGCCAAAAGCCTTCGGTCGTCCCGGCGTAGATCACGTTCGCCTTCGACGGGTGCTGAAGAATCGCGCGCGTCCGCCGCGATTGCGAAGGGATACCGTTGACCTTACGCCAATTGGCACCGCCGTTCTTCGTCTCGTAGATGCCGCTGCACGCCGACGCGATAACGTGATCGGGCTGACGATTGTCGATCTCAATCGCGAAGATATCCGAGTCGTCAATCATCCCGGTCTTGATGATGTTCCAGGTGTTACCACCGTCAGTTGTTTTGTAAGGCAGATACCACGTGCCGGCGTAGATCACGTTGGCGTCGCGCGGGTCGATGGCAAGGGATTCGACGTTGATTAAGCCGGGTGTGGTCGAGGTTGCCAGTTGCGTCCAGGTCTCGCCCGCGTCGGCGGAGCGAAACACGCCGCGGTTCGTGCCGGCGATTAAGACATCAGGATTGGACGCGGCCTGCGTCAACGAATGAAGCGCCTCGGTCTTCAACTCTGATGATTCACGCCACGTCGCGCCGGCGTCGGTCGTCTTGAAGAAGCCACCCGGTTCCTTGTGTCGATGCGAGGCAGCATAGACTACTTTTGAGTCGCGCGGATCAACGATCAAATGATCGATGTAAAGTCCGGGGCGGTTGAATCCGGCGAGTCTCGTCCACTCCTGCCCACCGTCCATTGAAGTATAAATTTGTCCGTCGAGAGTGCCGATGTAAAGCCTCTGCGGATCTTGCGGGTCAATGACCAGCGAGCGGACGTCCCCGCCCATCGGGCCGGTCACATTCCACTGCATTGATTTTTGCGACTCACCGGTTTCCATGATGGTCGCGCCCTTGACGACTCCCCGATTCAGATTCGTGGCGGTCGAAACAATCAGCGCGAACAGAGTACAAAGCGAAAAAAGAGTTCTGGTGATTTTATGATTCATAAGCTGCATCGTGGCTGTCGAAAAAATCCAGCCGAAGTCTCCGGCCCATTATACCGGCAGATCCCTCTTGCCTGATTTTAACTTGAAATGAACGTGATTGGTCGTTGATTTTGCACCGCAGTTTGCAAATTTTTAAGCCCGCGTGATGGAGAGAGTAACGCGCTCGGCTGCCAATTGAGATGCAAAGTCCGTTTGAGGCGGTTGTACTGTGTCGGTTATACGAGGGCGGCAAGTGAGGGGAAGGAAGCGAAGCGGGCGATACTTCCCTGAAGGGAAGCATCGCCCGCATTCGGAAGAGGTCACGTCTCTATGATTTATAAGAGACGCGAGCGTGCATTCATTGGCTGGTTAACGACGACGGGCGCGGCGTCTGGTGCGGCGCGGAGCGGTTGTCCGCACCTCGCTTGCATCGACCGTCGGGCTGGCCGTGGGTGCGGTGGCACCGGCTGGCACAACATAAAGCTCGACCGCCAAAGCTTCGCGGAATCCGCCATCGATACTCTGGATGCGCCCGGCGTCGATGCCGCGCGTATTCACCAGATAGTCACGTGCACGGTCAGCGCGCGCTTGGGCCGCACCGGCTCGTCCGCCAGTGCGTCCACCGTAAGCGATGATCGTCCCTTGTGAACCCGGCTCGTTTTGCAACGCAATCGCGAAGTTATCGAGTCGTGCCTTTTCATCGTTGAAGCGGATGTTGCCGTATTCATCAACCTTGCGGGCAGGGGCAGCGGCTCTAACGACCTGCGTCGAGCAGGTTTTCGACGCCGCACAGGATGCATCGTAGCCGCTGACGTTGACCGTTGCCGTGATGGTCTGACCACCGAGGTCGGCTGTGTCAACCGTGATTGAGGACGTGCCTTGACCGCTGCTGATGGTGCCTGCCGAGACTGACCAATTGAAGGTCGGCGTGACACTCGGATCGCCAGCACTGAGATTAGCCGTGAAGGTAATCGGCTGGCCGACGTTCAATTCGGTCGGACAACTTACTGTCACTTCCGGGCATGGCGGTGGCGGTGGCGCCACGCATGGGCATGCCTCAACCGTCACAGTGGTCGTCGAGAAAGCCACGCAGCCGCAGCCATCATCGACTTCAACCGTCACGGTATAACTGCCGGGCTGCGCGCCGGCGAGATCAAGCGTGGCGTTCGCGCCGTTACTGACAATGCGCCCGCCGGTCGTCGAATACGTGTAAAGCAGCGTATCGCCATCCGGATCGGTCGCCTGAGCGGAGAGTTGAAGTTCCTGGCTCGTCGGAGTACAGGCTGGATCAGGTATTTGACCACCAGAGCATTGTGCAGCCGACACCACTCTTGATGATGCGGCGGAAAGGGTCACGGTCGGAGGCTGATTAGGCAGCACCGCAGGCGACCGTTCATTGCGGCGTCCAATCCAGAACTGCCCGATAAAGCCGTGCGGGTCGCTGGACTGATTGAAGGCCGATGGGAAGTTAGAGTCCCCGAAGAAATCGAGGAAGCGGTCACCCTGCTGGTTGATGTTGGTACGGTAAGCCGCGCTGAACCCCATGAAGCGGCGTGGAAAGACACGAATGCCTGCCAGCACGTCAATCGGGTTGTTTTCCAGCGCGTTCGGTGTGCGACCACCGACATACCGAACCGACCGCATCTCCGCGATGGGCTGGAAGTAGGCGTTCACCGGGAAGTCGAAGCCGACACCGACAACAAATTCATCGGGACGGTCGAGCAATGTGGCTTTGTTACTGCCAAACGCTTCGCTCTGCGGATTGCTGTTCAGGATATAACCGAGGTTCGCCGAGACGTTAACCGAACGGCTGAGACGTCCGTCGAAAAACAGGACTCCGCCAATGTCGCCGAAGCCTCCACCGGGGCTGGCTCCGCGCTGCAACTGATTAAAGCCGCTCAGGTCGTCCGGTTTATCAAGATAGAAACGATAGAACGGAACGATACCAAAGCCGAACGCATTGTCCGGGCCGGTGAAGCGGATTTTTCCGCCGACGGTGTGCGTGCTAAAACTCGACTCGCCGTAGAGCCGATTAATGAACGGAGCATCAGGCAAGTAAGTCGGCTGAACCGTGAACACGCTCGGGACGGTGATGGCCAGCTGTGTCGGGTTCGCTGGCTGCACGCGCGTGCTCACAACGATGCCCGGTAAAATACTCCCAAACACCGAACCGATGCCGGGGAAATTATCCGCGGCACTGAAGTTACCGCCATCGCTGCCGGAGGATGCACCGAGCCGGCTGCTGAATGGCGGAGCAAATCTGTTACCCGTCAGACCGAAGTTCGGGCCCGCTCCACCGACATATGGGAACTGCACGAACGGCTGCCCGAAGGCCGGGCGAAACACGGCCCCCGCAACACCCTGCGTGCCGCTGACGCGATCCGGCGAAAGAATAATAGCCGGGCCGCTGCCGAGTTGCCTCGCCGAAAAGAAGAGTTGTGAATTCGGTAAGTAGAAACTAGACAGGTTGCGTGGGTTGTTAACCTTTACGCCGCGATAGACGTCGGTGTTGTAGAATAGTTCCAGATAGTCGCTGAGACCGATCTGGACACTGATCGGAATTTCGGAGATGTCGACATCCCCTGGGTCACGGTCGTAGTTGCTGTAAGCAACGCTGAAAGTGAACTCTCCTTTACGCAGCGTTTGGCCGTCGTAAATTGTGAAGAGTCCGGTTGGCCCACCTGGTGAGCCGCCAGTTCCGACGGTCGGCGCGGTGTTCCGCGGATCATTCTCCGACCGCAAAGTTTGAGCTGATACTGCGGCAAACAGCATCAACGTGCTGAGCGCGGCAACGAGCGCTCTTCTCGCGAGTCTCATCGCATTCCTCCTGCGAAATGAGTTTATAATTTTGCGGAAGAGGGCGACCGTGCTTCCAGGAATCTACGGCGAAGGTGTGTCTTGTCTTCATCAGAACTAAAGGATTAGCTCAGCTAAAGTTCTCAGACAGCACCTAGCGACCCGTCCAGATTTCTGGGGCGCGGACGCTCCAACTACAAGCGTACAAACTAATGTCAAAGTAAGACTGCTACCGCCCTCGACCGAAAACGACCTGTAGATGGAGCGGAGCAGCGAGAGGAGCCGAACACTTGAATTGCGTTCGTGGGCGCTGAAACTGCCTCTTTGCGCCTCTCAACTGTGGTTGTGTTGTGCGTGCTGTAAAGCGTCACTGTTCATACGAGAATAGCAACGCTGATGTTAACAAACGAGCTTGGAACAAGTGAGCTTCAACCTCTGTGGATACAAAATCGAAGAGGCTCACTGACACCAAATTCCGCCAGACCATACTCTACATCGGCGGGGAAATCAAGACATTTTCACAACTTAGCTCGAAGAATTCAATACTTTTTTGTTACGCATAGATGCCGCGCATTCGCGTGTCATACGCGACGCGGTCAATCGCCAACATGTAAGCCGCCGTTCGCGTGTCGACCGAATGCGTGTCTGCATACTTCACCAGATCGTTGAAGCTGGCGACCATAATATCCTGGAGCCGCTCGTTAACAACGTCTTCTTTCCAAAAATAGCCCATTCGATCCTGCACCCATTCAAAGTAAGAAACGGTGACTCCGCCAGCGTTCGCCAGGATATCAGGAATTACAAAAATGCCTTTCTCATGAAGGATTTGATCGGCGGCGGCGGTCGTCGGCCCGTTGGCTCCTTCGGCCAGCACTTTACATCTAATCCGGTCAGCGTTCTGCGAGGTGATCTGATTCTCGGTCGCCGCCGGCACCAACACGTCACATTCGACTTCGAGCAATTCGTGATTACTGACCCGCTCGACGTCAGGAAAATCCTCGAACGAGCGAGTCGTCTGGAGGTGTGCCAGGGCTTGATGGATGTCGATGCCATTCGGGTTGTAGATGCCGCCGTTGATGTCTGAAAGGGTGATCACCTTGTAGCCCGCTTCGTGCAGCAGGCGTGCGGCAATGCCGCCGACGTTACCCGACCCCTGAACCGCGACCCGCGTCGTCGGAGGGTTCATCTTGAATCTCTTGGCGGCTTCGTTGATGACAATCAGCAACCCGCGCCCCGTCGCCTCGCGCCGCCCCGACGATCCGCCGAGCGCGACCGGCTTCCCCGTGACGACCGCCGTGACAGTGTGGCGCGCGTGCATCGAATATGTATCCATCATCCACGCCATCGTCTGCTCGTTGGTGTTCATGTCAGGCGCGGGCACATCTTTTTCCGGGCCAATGATGTCGATTAACTCAGCGGTATAACGCCGGGTGAGGCGCTCCAATTCGCCGAGCGACATCTGGTGCGGGTCGCACACGACGCCACCTTTCGCCCCACCGAACGGCACGTTAACGACGGCGCACTTCCAGGTCATCCACGCCGCTAATGCCCTGATTTCGTCGAGCGTCACGTCCGGAGAATAGCGGATGCCGCCCTTGGCCGGCCCGCGCGCGAAGTTGTGCTGCACGCGATAGCCCTCAAACACCTCGATGCGCCCCGAATCCATCCGCACCGGAATGTAGACCTTGAATTCACGGTTCGGCACACGCATCACAGCATAAAGATCGGGGTTCAGATCGAGTAGTTGAGCCGCCCGGTCGAAACGCGACATCATCGACTCAAAGGGGTTGTCCTCTTTGATCTGCCGCACATCGTCCACCATTGGATTCGCCATAATCATCTCCGGGGTCTGTTGAACGCACAAACGGCGAGCGGTTTCGATTATTAACCGCTCGCCGTATGAGCATTCACGATCTGTTGATGTTCAGAACTTCATTCATCGCGCCGGAGCGGTAGCCGTGAAGGTCGAGCGTGACGTAGCGGAAGCCGAGGGCGCGAAACCGTTGCGCCAGTTCGTCGGCGACTTCGCGCGAGAGCGCCCGGTCGAGTTCCGCCGGGGCAATTTCCAATCGCACGAGTTCGTCATGATGGCGCACGCGGAATTCGCGAAAACCCATTTCGCGCATCACCTCTTCGCCGCGATCCACTGTGCGCAGCCGTTCAATGGTGACGGGCGTCCCGTAAGCGATGCGCGACGACAGACACGGGCTGGCGGGCTTGTCCCATGTCGGCAGCCCGGCGCGGCGGCTCAACTCGCGCACCTCGCGTTTCGACATCCCGACTTCGACGAGCGGGCTGCGCACACCGCGTTCAGCGGTCGCCGCGCGCCCCGGTCGATAATCTCCCAAATCATCTGTCGTCGAACCGTCGACGACCACCGCGAAGCCGCGTTCGACAGCCAGCGGCGCGAGCTTCGCGTATAACTCCGACTTGCAGTAATAGCAGCGATCACTGGCGTTAACTTGATAGCGCGGGTCGTTCACTTCGTCGGTGTTGATAACTTCGTGCCGAAAGCCGAAACGCTCGACGAGGGCCGCCGTTTCAGGGCGTTGATGTGCGGCGAGGCTCGGTGATTCGCCGGTGACGCACAACGCGCGCGCGCCTAACTCACGAGTGGCGACGTACGCAACGTACGAGCTGTCCACGCCACCGGAGAACGCGACGAGGACGGACCCCATCTCGCGCAGCAAAACGCCTAAGCTCTCTTCTTTCGATGAGGCTTCAGGCGAAACGGGAAGCGGTGTGGCGGCGTGTGGTGCTTGTTCTTCGACTATCGAACTACTCACAGACTTTGCTCCGGGTCATTTGCAAAAGTTGGCGTGAAGGCTCACCGGCAACCTCTTTTGCATGCGGACTGTATTACACGTTGTGTGTTTGATTCGAACGCAACGCATGTTATCGCATGCTTCTCTAACGACGCAACTGGCATGTATCCGCGGACGCACGTCAATCAAGGGCCTGCTTGGACGACGCATCAAAGCGCGTGTTATATTTCGGCGTGAGGCAACCTCCCCAGACGCCATCTCGACAAAAGTTTCGGACAAGTAAAGCTTCGGACGGGTTTTGCCCAGAATCAAAGCAGTATCTCATGCCCGCTTGTTCCCACTTCAAGACAAACGTTTTCGCATTGGCTGTCATGCTCGCGGTGATGTGCGCGTCGCCATCAAAGGTTGCGGCGCAGACGCGCGACGACTTCGACGCTGAAGATGCAGCCGATCCGGTGAAGCTGTTCGAGCATTGCCAGGACTTTCATCAAAAAGGCAATCTTCAATTGGCGATTGAATGTTATGAAGAGGCCCTCAAGGTGCGACCGGAGTTTCCGGAAGCCGAATTCCAGAAAGGCGCAGCGCTCGCGACCTTGAACCGCACGAAGGAGGCCGAGCAAGCGTTTCAGCGCGCCGCCGAATTGCGCCGGGACTGGGCGTTGCCGCAACTCTCCCTGGCAGTCTTACTGGCGCGCTCGAACCGTGGGCGCGAAGCAGAACCGTTCTTCCGCCGCACGCTCCAACTCGACCCAAATAATCAAACAGCACTGATCTCGCTCGCCGACCTGCGCGCCCGCGCCGGAGACCCGCGCGAAGCTGTCGAGTTGGCCCGGCGCGCGACGACATCAGACGCTAACACGCCGGCATCGGTGTGGTCAGCGCGCGGCATGTTTGAAAACGCCGCCGGCGACAAAGTGGCGGCGGCAAAGAGTTTCGAACGCGCGCTCGCGTTGGACGCCAACGAACCGACCGCGCGTGCCAACCGCGCCGAACTGCGCGCCGCGGCGGGCGAATACACGCAGGCCGTCGAAGACATCCGCGCATCATTGAAAGCGTCGCCGCCGACGGAACGGCCCCGTCTGTCGTTGCGGCTCGCACGCTTCCTCGGCCTCGCGGGGATGAAGGATGAAGCGCGGCGGGTGCTGACGGAAGTCGAGCGGGATGGGTCGCTATCCGCTGAAGGCGCGCGGGAAGTTGCCGCGTTGCGCATCGAATTGGAAGACGCGCCGGAGAACACGCCGGAAGCGCGGGCGGCGCTCGAACAATTGCTTGAACGTGACGCGCGCAACGCAACGTTACTCGCGCGACTCGGCGGCATCTATCGCACCATCGACCCGGCGCGCTCGATGGAATACTTCCGCCGCGCGGTCGATGTCGAGCCGTCAAACATCGACTACGCCGCGGGCTATGCCGCCGCGCTGGTGCAGGCCCGTCGTTTCGAGCCGGCGGCGACAATCCTGCGACGCATCATCGCGACGGCTCCTGAAAATTACATGGCGCATGCCAATCTAGCGACCGCGCTCGACGAGTTGAAGCGTTACCGCGAAGCGCTGGCTGAATATATTTGGATCAGAGAGCAACGACCCGATCTCGCCGTGACAAACTTCTTCATCGCGCGGGCGCACGACATGCTCGGAGAGTACAAAGAGGCGCTCGCGGCTTATGAAACTTTTCTGGCACAGGCCGACGCGCAGATGAACGGGCTGGAGATTGAGAAGGTTAAACTGCGTCTGCCGAGTCTGCGCAAACAGGCTGCGCGCGGCGATGGATCAAAGGGGCGTAAAAACCGATGACCGCTGAGCAGACATTCAACGTCGGACAACCCAATTCCGCGTCCATCAATCCACGTTCAGTATTCATTACGGCGGCGTTCATCTTCCTCGCCTTCGCCGGCATGACGCTTCTGGCGGTTGAAACTTCGGCGCAAATTATTGACCAGACGAACACGCCCGCGCCTCCTCCTCTAAGGTTTGTCCCCGAAGACGCGCGCACGCGGCTGGACGCGGAGAGCGACATCAAAAAGCGTGCGCGCATCGGCCTCGATCTAGCCGAAGAACGACTGGCGCGCGCCGAGCAACTCACTGCCGACGGACAGTTTGACGCGGCGTCCGCACAACTCGGCATCTATCAGGCATTGATCGAAGACACCATCAAGTACATTCAAGTCAGAGGGAGACAGGGAGGCAAGTACCGCGACGCTTCCAAACGGATGGAACTGACGCTGCGCCCGCACGGCCCCCGCCTTGAAGTGCTTCGCCGCGCAACTCCTTCCGATGAAGCGGTCAACGTCAAAGCAGTCTACGATTATGTACGCGGCGCACGTGCCGAGGCGCTCAATTCATTCTACGGCGACACAGTGTTGCGCGAAGACCCAAGCGATAAAACAAAAGAGCGCAACGACGCGCGCATCCCGAAAGAGCCGGGCCAAACCCCACCATAGATGGGAAGGCAAAAGTGAACAGTTTTCAGTTTTGGTTTTCAGAGCAAAACTTAAAACTGAAAACTGAAAACTATTCGATGGCTGTTGTTTAATCCTGAGACCGGAACACTTTTGCTGAAGGTACTTGAAATCAACTCGATGAATAATCCTTCCACCCGACGCGCGCTGTTCACATCGCTGCTGCTCGCACTGCCGGTCGTCGGCACACTTCTCTTTTATTCTTTGCAGACAACGCTCGCGGCGTCAGTCGCGGCGAGCCAGCGCGAGCATCTGACGGCGGCGGAAATTGAACTCGTGCGCGACACGCAGGAGTTGGACAAACGCACGCAGGTCTTCGTCAAGGCCGTCGAGCGACGGATGCTGGTGATGACTGATCCGGCGGCGGCGGCCAAGCAGGCGCAGAAGGATGTCGAACTGTGGGGCGAACTGCCGCAGGGGACGCGCACGCAACTCTTCTCCGACATCGGACGAATTCTCGACGAAGCGATCACTAACATCGACGATGCTGCCGAGCGTAGCCCGCAGAGCACCCTCCTCGCCAAGTCGCTCCGCATCCTCGCCGAAGCTTCCCAGAGTTTGCTGCCGAGATTAATCGCCAAGCGCGACGCCGCCTCAACTGAAGCCGAACGTGACGCACTCGAACAGGCCATCGAAAACGCACAGACCGTCATTGAAGCCGCGAAGAAACTCCCGCCCGAAGAGAAAAAGAAATAGAGCGATTCGTGAGGAGTGAATCATCGTTTTCTCTGCTCTTTCTGAGTAATTGGAAGTTGGTTATTGAACGCCCGCCTCACATCTGGTATAAAAGCTCCGCAATCATCCTTCTGGTTGGTATTTCAAAAGCAGACATCCACATCCTGTTCAGCTTTCCGGCTCGCGGTTAGATATTTCTTTCCGACGCGGCAATGAAAGCTCTCTGACGCTGTCCGTCACGTTTCGTGCGGATAGTTTCGATGCAATTCAGGTGTTAGCGTGAGACGTTTCCACTCTTGCTGGCACGTGCATGTGCGGACGTTTCCTGGAAATATTAATCACGTTGAGTTTGGTAATCGCTTACTTTATCAAAGGTGAAATCGGCACGCCTGTTTTCACCTTAACTTAAAGAACTTAAAGAAGTCCCCTTAACACCATCACCTTTCACTGAAGGAGTTAAAAAGAAATGCGCACATCCGCAGCATCATCGTGCAGCAAATTAAATTGGACGCGATGGATCGCAATGGCCGGTCTCGTCCTGGCCTGCTTCGCTCCCCCTGCTTTCGCGCAGTCCGACAACACGCAGCTTTCAGGCTACGTGAAAGACTCGGCGGGCGCGGCGATTGCCGGAGCTAAAGTCCTGGTCACGAGCGAAGGCAGAAACTTTGAGCGTACCGCGACGACGAACGAGGAAGGCCTCTACACAGTCTCGAACGTAGCCCCCGGGTTCTACACAGTCGTGGTGGAGCAGACCGGCTTCAAGCGCTTTGAGACGACGAATAAGAAAGTTGACCCAGGCATTCCCGCGTCGGTGGACGCGACGCTTGAGCCTGGTCAGGTTAGTGAAACGGTTTCGATTGTCGCCTCGACCGCCGCCGTGCAGACCGAATCTTCCACCGTCGGCAAGCTGGTCGAAGCCAAACAAATTCAGTACATGCAACTGAACGGGCGCAACCCCCTGTTTTTAGCGTTGCTCAAGCCGGGTGTAAGCGGCGGCGCGCTGGGCGGTTTCAGCTTCGGCCTGACCACAGCCGGGTTGAACATTAACGGTTCGCGCACTCAGGATAACTTAATCACTTTTGACGGTGCGGTGGCCGTTCGCACCCGATCAAATGGGACCAGCATCGGCGCAGCGGACGTGGACGCGACGCAGGAAGTACAAATCCTGACCGCGAATTACAACGCCGAGTACGGTCGCTCTTCGGGCGGCCAGGTTCGCATCGTGACCAAGAGCGGGGCGAGCGATTTTCACGGTTCGTTTTATGAATTCATTCGCAACTCCGCGTTCGACGCCAACAGTTGGGGGCGCAAGCGCACCAACCCCGGAAATAGGCCGTGCGATCAGCAGCAGTTTGAGAAAGACGTTCACTGCCGCCCTGAGCCGTTCCGCTATAACCAGTTCGGTTATGTGCTGAGTGGCCCTGTCCTGCTCCCCTTCACCAAATTCAACCGGGATCGAAACAAGCTCTTTTGGTTGTTTGGACAGGAATTCGTCAGGCAACGCCGGGCCTCGACTACACAGATTACTGTGCCTACGCTGGCGATGCGCAACGGGGACTTCAGCGAACTACTTTCTCCAACCAACCGTTTCTTCGGTGGCGCGCGGTTTATCAGGGACCCGCAGAAATCAGGGACCTGCAGCGCCACCGACCAGACCGCATGTTTCACCGGCAACATCATTCCCGCAAATCGTTTGAGTCCGAACGGTATCGCGTTCCTCCGGGCGCTGCCCGCACCGGTTCCCGGTTTCGTCGGCACGGGATCAAGTAACTTCTTTCAGGAAAGGCCGACGACGACTGACCAGCGCAAGGACACTCTGTCAATTGATTACTACCCGACCGACAAACATCAACTCCGGTGGCGGGTGCAAAACTACAACTTCATTGACGTGAGCGCCTTCCGTGGAGGCACCGACCGCGCGCCGCAAATTATTGACCGTCCTAATCAGACGAGTACGATCAACTGGGTCTGGACAATTTCACCGACCTGGATCAACGAAGCGCTCTTAGCCGGGAGCCGCGACCAGGTGTTTATTGCGGTTGACACCGAGGGTGAGCGGTATCGAAGGAGCATCTACGGGATCAACTACCCTTACATCTTCAATACCGGGAAAGAGATTGAGGACAAGATTCCCACCATTGACGGAATCGGCCCCTTCGCAAGCCTTGATGGCGGGCCTTACCCGGCCAGTTCGACCGGGCCGATCTACCAGTTTTCCAATAACGTGACCAACATTCGGGGCAATCACACCATCAAGTTCGGTGGTTATTTCGAGCGCGCCGGACAGAACGACTTTGACCAGATCAACGTCGCGGGCACGCCGGGCGGCACCAACAATCAGAACGGTCGCTTCGTGTTCAACAACACCACGGCCGGCGGGACAGGCCTTGCGGTTACAAACGCGGCGCTTGGATTGTTCGACACCTACGCCGAGATCGGACAGCGTTCGTTCACTCCGTATCGCGGCCACATGTTCGAATGGTTTATTCAGGATTCGTGGAAAGTAACTCCCAAACTACACCTCGATCTCGGACTGCGACACAGCATCATCCAGCCGTATTACAGCCTGTGGCGCAACATGTCCGTGTTCGATCCGGGGTCTTACAACCCGGCCATTGCCGTCACACAGAACCCCGCCAACGGGTTCATTACGAGCGGCAACCTACAGTCGCGCTACAACGGCCTGGTGATTCCCGGCGACGCCTTTACCGACGCGGCTTCGGGCCGCATTCCCATCGCGGACACCGGCGAGTTTGATTTCCTGTTCCGCGGGTTTGACAAGCAGTATTCAAAGATTCACTACAATAACTTCCAGCCGCGTCTCGGCTTCGCCTACGCCTTCAACGAAAAGAATGTTCTTCGCGCTGGCGTGGGTCGCTTCTACACCCGCCTCGGCGTCAGCGACTCGGTCTTCCTCGGAGGCAACCCGCCGTTTCAGCCAACGGTGTCGATTACAAACGGGTCGGTGGACAATCCCGGCGGCAGAAGTGGCAACACTTTCCCATTAGCCATCACGACCCAGGACCCGATCTTCAAGAACCCGGAAGCCTGGACATGGAACGTGACGTTTGAGCGTGAGGTCGGATTCGATACCACGGTCGAAGTTGGTTACGTCGGGCGGCGCGGGCTGCACGCACAACGCGAACGCAACCTCAACCAACTTCTGCCGGGGACGCGCCAGGCAAACCCGGGAGTCAACGCTGACTTTCTGCGACCGTACAAAGGGTATGGCATCATCCGTTCGACGAACAATGATGCGAACTCTCTCTACAACGGTTTCCAGGTCGGCGTCACGCGCCGCTTCACTGACGGACTTAGTTTCGGTCTGGCCTACACCCTGTCGAAGTCTGAGGACGACAGTTCGCAGCAACGCGACGTCATTCCAAACGCCTATGACGCCAGCACCCTGTGGGGACCGTCGGATTTCGACCGGCGTCACGTGGTGGTTATCAACGGCATCTACGAGTTTCCATTCTTCCAGGATCGTTCGACCCTGAAGGGCAAACTTCTCGGCGGGTGGAGGATTTCCGCCATCTCGCAGTTCCAGACCGGCACACCGCTTTCGATCCGTACCGGCGATGACTTTGCCGGCGTTGGACCCGGCAGCGGCGCGCAGTTCTGGCTCGTCAACGGCAACCCGGAAATTTCACGCAGCGACCGGGCATTCTCCGAAAATAACTCCGACCAGAACTTCTGGTTTGCGACGAGAAACGCCGACAGCACGTCGATCTTTACAGAGCCGGCGGCGGGCACATTCAACACCCAGAGAGTGCGCAACCTCCTCTACAACCCCGGCTTCCAAAATCACAATTTGGGTGTCTTCAAAGATTTCTTCATCACAGAGACGCAGAACCTCCAATTACGATTCGAGGCCTTTAACTGGGTCAACCACCCCAACTGGAACGGCCCCAACACCGACCCGCGTAGCGCCAGCTTCGGCAGGGTAACGAGCAAGAGCAGCGAGCGCAATCTACAGTTCGCGCTTCGCTACTCGTTCTAAACAGAAGAGGCTTTGGCTGATCTTAAGCAGTAAGTTTCTTCTGTCGCTTACAAGCACCGAGGCCCGCGAACGAATCGCGGGCCTCGGCGCTTTTCGCTCATCAAGTGTGGCGGGCCGCCTTAGCTTTTTGGTTGGGGTATAATGCTTAATTCATGAACACAAAAACCAAAGCGACAGCGTGACATCGTAGACTTCGAGATTTTCACCGATCAAGATTATGGACAATCGTTATTATCCCGGTGTTGAAGCCGATGTGATGCAATTGATGACCGAGTTGCGCCAACTCTTCGACAATGACAGCGCCTACGAGTTGCAAACGATGCAGGTTGCTTCGACCGCCGTGTTGCAGGCGCGCAAGTCCGGCACGCTTCGCGAACTGACCGGACTGTCCGCCGCGCTGACTGTTAAAATCACGCCGGAACACGGCGGCACGCGCGTCGAGATCGGGATGCAGAAGTGGTTCGACAAAGCGGCGGTCGCGGCGGTCGCTGTGATTCTCTCCGCCGGGATGCTGCTCGCATTGCCCGCGCTCGGCGCTTACTGGCAGTACCGGATCACCGAAGACGCCTGGAAGATCATCGAAAGCCACATCGCGCGGCGGGCCGGCGGCTATGTCCCGCCAATGCCTGGACGCTGCGGCACCTGCGGCGCGGTCGCTGTCGGCGGCTCGACGTTCTGTTCGACCTGCGGAGCTAATCTCCGCACCATCAACGCCTGCAACTCGTGCGGCGCCGAGCAGCGTGAACCAAACGCGCGTTACTGCAACCGCTGCGGCAAACCGCTCTCCGTGTAAAGACATCAGGGCCGGAAGCATCCCCGCTCGCCCGCGTACGCGTTAATCTCGTGTGCATCGTTACGCACATTCAACCCGCAACCACTGTTCGCCTCAAACTCATGGAGTGATAAAAATGAAATACGCCTCAATTTTCTCGTCGGTGCTGATGGTATTGCTGCTCATCCTGCCGTTCGGCACACAGGCAACTCAAAAAGATGATGGATGGAAAAGCCTCTTCGACGGCAAGACGCTCAACGGCTGGAAGATCAGTGAAAACGAAAGTAGTTGGTCAGTCAAAGACGGCGCGATTGTCGCCAACGGCAACCGCAGCCACTTGTTCTACGTCGGCGACGAAAAGCCGTTTGTAGATTTCGAGTTGATGGTCGATGTTTACACCGAGCCGAGCGCGAACGGCGGCATCTACTTCCACACCAAATTTCAGCCGGGGGGCTGGCCGAAGCACGGCTATGAAGTTCAAGTCAATAACTCGCACGGTGACCGCCGCAAGACCGGAAGCCTGTACGCCGTTAAAGATGTGATGGACGTGGCGCCGGCGCAGGATAACAAGTGGTGGACGCAGCACATCATCGTCAAGGGCAAACAGGTCGTGGTCAAAATCGACGGCAAGACGGTGGTGGATTTTGTCGAGGAAGCGAATCGTCAACCCGGGGCCGACTTTACACGCAAGATCGACAGCGGCACCTTCGCCCTCCAGGCGCACGACCCGAAGAGCGTCGTGCGATTCAAAAACATTCGCGTCAAGCGACTAAGCTGAGACCAGTTTTACTTCATCAACATTCTCCCCGCCGCCATCGCCGCGAACAGATGCAGGGCCGCACGTGTCGACAACGCTCGCTCGGCCCTCGTGTGTTGTTCGGTTAGTCTTCGACATGCCAATCGTTCAGCATTACAATGCGCTCGATAAGGAGTTAAGTTTATGAGCGTGAAAGTTAACGCCACGATTGAAGATTTATACAGCGAGTCTGGTAAAGCCGAACTGGTCAACGGAGAGATACTGCGAATGTCGCCTACTGGGGATGAGCCGGGGTATGCCGGCGATGAAGTTTTTGTATCTTTGCGTGACCATGCGCGTCGTACGGGACGCGGCAGAGCGGTGGGTGACAATAAAGGCTTTCGCGTGAATTTACCGCATCGGGACTCGTTTTCTCCTGATGCGGCATTCTACACAGGACCACCTTCGGGGATGAAGTTCTTCATGGGTGCGCCTGTATTTGCGGTGGAGGTCAGAAGTGAAGGAGATTATGGCCCGCAGGCGGAGCGGGAGATGGCACAGAAGCGTGCAGATTACTTCGCGTGTGGGACGCAGGTAGTATGGGATGTGGATTTGCTCAGTGAAGCGGTGGTGAAGGTGTTTCGGGGCAGTGACCCAGTCAATCCGACGGTATATCGACGAGGAGAGATGGCGGAGGCTGAGCCTGCCGTGTCAGGGTGGCAAATGGCAGTGAACGATCTGTTCCCTTGAAAGTGGGTGTAACGCCCGACTTAACCGGCGCGCATTGTACGACGAGGGGAAGAGGCGAGCTAATGGCGCATCAGTTTCAAGCCGTTTTCGACCCTGCCGGCTTTCCTAATCCTCCTTCACATATTCTCTGACATAGCGTTGAAGTTAAACCATTTAGCTACGAATAAACTGAGTCGCGACCGGGATGTAAGAAGTCTAAAGTAAACAGTTTTCGGTTTTGAGCTGAACACTTAAGACTGAACACTTCGTTGGCTTATTCTTTTTCCTGAAGTCTGTCCCTCGTCTTGTGCGCTCTCGCAAATCTCTTGTTTCATCGATGAAAATTTGTTCCATTCCCGCCCGGATCGTGTTATATTGCCCGCCGAATTGCATCACGTCCGATTGGGCGAGTGGCATCAATCGAGGCCGTCAGTTTTCACACGATAGAGACAATGCCGTAATCGGCTGATGAGAAGGAGGAACGAAATCAGATGACTAACACGAGTAAGCCAAAGGTTAATCCGCTGAGCCGCCGTCCGCGGCAGCAACGACTGGTGATGGCGGTGAGGGGCGGCGCGGGGACGGGCAAAAGCCATTTCATTCGCAGCATGTCCGAAGCCGGCCTGGGCCGCCTGTGCATCTTCGATGTCGAACGCAAGTCACGACTGCTGAAAGGCGTCGGCACGCAGTTCGATGGTCTTGAGATCGAGCAGCCGGACGAATTGCCGGAGTTCATCGACTGGGCTTTGTCCGGCGAAGGACGCGAGCAGAACTATGGATGCTATGCGCTTGATTCGTGGGCAGGTTACTTCGGTGCCAAGCACAGCGAGATGGTCGCGGCAGTACGCGAGCGAACGGGTGACCCGCTGGCTCAACCGTCCGCCGAAGAGTTGGCCGCCGACCAGATGATCTTGCAAGGAGTGCTGCGCCGCCTCTGCATCGAGAGCGGCAAGTCGGTAGTAATCGTCGATCAGATTCCGGCGAAGGGTAAAGAGGCGAAGGAGGATAACGAGGTCGGGCGCGTGTTACCGATGACGGCCAGCGGACTCGAATACTTCGTCGATGTGATGGTCGAGGTTTCATTGCAGGAGCGCGAAGGCGAAATCACGCGCGTCTTTCAAGTCGTCAAAAGCAACAGCCCGGCCTTCGAGGTAGGCTTTGAAATGACGGGGAGCGTGACGTTCAAGGATTTTCTCGAACAAATGCAACAGGAAAGCGCGGCTGATCTACCGCTCGATGCGCCGAAGCCGGCGAGCGTCCCGGAGACACTCGAAGAAAAGCCTCTGCCACTGACCCTTGTCGCGCCGCAGATGACGGTGCAGGAATTAATCACGAAGGCCGAATCGCATGGCTTCAAAGTCGCCGACATCGTGACCGGCGCGAAGGTCTATCACAATCAATCGAACATTTACCGCCTGGCGCCGGAGCAAATCGCCGACCTCGACCGCCGCATCACCGCGCGGGTCGAAAAGATGAACACCCAGCCGCAGTCGGGCACGACTCAAAGTTCGGTCACGCCGGAAGCGGCGGGCGAGTCGTCGCAGGCCAAGCCGCAACCCGCGCGCAGCCTCAAGCGCGCGTAACATCGCGACGAATCGCGCACCCCAATCGGTACGAGGCCGGCAATCATTCGCCGACCTCGTGTCGTTTCTTGCGCGTGAGATTTTTAGGGTCGAAGACAATCCAATTTCACCGCTGAAAACGCCGAGGACGCAGAGCATACTCAGTTTTACTACCTGATTGATGCTGCTGTCGTTGATTTCTCTGCGCCCTCTCGCGTCCTCGGTGGTGAAATACCGGGAAATTATTTCATTCGTAATCCGCCGCACTTGTCTTACGAGCAATCCGCCTCTAAATTACTCGCGTTAGGATGATGTTTAATTTTGTGAACAGAGGTGTGTGTGATGACATACGTTGTGACTGAATTGTGTGTGGACTGTAAATACACGGACTGCGCGGCGGTGTGCCCGGTCGAAGCGTTTCACGAACTGCCCGACCGGCTCTACATTAACGCCGAGACCTGCATCGACTGCGACGCCTGCGTGCCGGAGTGCCCGGTTGAGGCGATCTTCGCCGACACCGCGGTGCCCGAAGAGTATGAGCATTGGACCGCGATCAATATCGAAGAAGCGCCGAAATACCCGATCATCAGCATGAAGATTCCCGCCCTCCACGGGCCGACCTGCACCGGGCCGGCGGAGTGACGCTTAAGGGATGAGGGATGAGGGATGAATTAAAAACCAGAACACAGCATGTAGCACACCGCACACAGCAGGAAACAAGACGCTCGTAATCTTCGGTGTTCTGTATTCTGTATTCAGTGTTCTGTATTCCTGACTTCATCCC
>JALZJL010000281.1 GCA_030859785.1 Acidobacteriota bacterium | reverse complement strand
TCGAGTGCGCCACGATGTTGAAGCGCAAGTTTGGTCGATTGAGCTTGCGCTTCAACTCCTCGACGCGGCGAATCAAAAGTTGCGCCGTCTCGACGTTATCGCGCCGCCAGTCGTAGGCGAACACGTAATAGGTATCGCGGTCGCCGTCGGGAACCGGACGATCCCAGTTCCCTTCGCGATAGCCGGCGTCGCCGTGCAATACGTCGAGTAGTTTGTTGAAGAAATTTAACTTCGGCAGGAAAGGCAACAGTCGAACATCCTTCACAATTCCCTTGGCGACGAGGCCGTCGGAGTTGGCGGCAAGGACAGGGGTGGCGGGCAAATCGAGATCGTCTTCCGACGCACCGAACAGCTTCGGCCAGACGACTTCGCCGGTTCGAGCATTGGCGAGTTCCGAACCACCGATGCCGGGGATGATGATGATCGGGCGTTTACCGGGACGTGAACGCGCGTCGGCGAAGATGCGTTCAAGGTCAGGCGTGCGTCGCGCGCCACAACTCACGCTGATGCTTAACAGCATCAGCAAAAGGATGAAGGATGAGGGATGAGGGATGAAAGCGCGCTGCGTCGCGCACCTTCTTTTCATTTCATCCTTCATCCCTCATCCTTCGATTGATGAGGCTCGCGACGAAGCCCGCGCCGAAGCCGTTGTCGATGTTAACGACGGTGACGTTCGACGCGCACGAGTTGAGCATGCCGAGCAATGCTGCGACGCCGCCGAACGACGCGCCATAACCGATGCTGGTCGGAACGGCGATGACCGGCACACCGACGAGTCCGCCAACGACCGACGGAAGCGCGCCCTCCATTCCAGCGACGACGACGACGACGCGCGCGTGCTGCAACCGCTCGCGCTCCGCGAGGATGCGATGAATCCCGGCGACGCCCGCATCCCAGACGCGCGACACGCGGTTGCCCATCGCCTCGGCGGTCAGCGCCGCCTCTTCCGCGACCGGGATGTCGCTGGTGCCGGCGGTGACGACGGCGATCTCGCCAACGCCGCGCTCCTGTCGGTCGCGACGGATGCGAATCATTCGCGCCGCGGCGTGCCACTCAGCATCGGTCACAACATTTCTGACTTCACCAAATGTTGCTTCGTCGGTGCGCGTCACTAACACATTTGGCGCGTGGGCGACGAGGCGCTCGACGATCTCGACGACTTGCGCGCGCGTCTTCCCGGCGCCGAAGACGACTTCCGGAAATCCCTGCCGCGTCGCCCGCGCATGGTCAACACGCGTGTGGCCGATGTCCTCGTAAGACAAAGCGCCGATCTTCTGCGCTGCCTCCGCCGCGTTCAGTTCGCCGCCCTTGTAAGCTTGCAGTAATCGTTCTACTTCTTGGAGATTCATCGTGTGATTTTATGAGCGCCCGTGTCAATTGAAGATGAGCCGGCATTCTAGCATTGAAGCAGCGGACGCCTGCAACACGCATCCTTGCGAATGAAAGCAAGATATTGGATGATTCGATTGAGGTAAATGTGAATGAGAAGTTTGCCCGCTGCCGCTGTCTCGTTGCTGTTGTCATCTTTTTTTACTTTGATAACACTAGGGCAGCAACCGCCCCCCGCGAAGCGCCCGCTCAGACTAACGGCCCAAATTCTCGGCCAGCAGTACTGCACGGTGAGCGAGGAGACGGATGCTTTACGGCTCAGGCTTCGCCTTCAATACGCCAATGTCGGCGACGAGAAATTAATCCTTTACCGGGGCAAGAATCTTTTTTACCAAACGAGCGTGAGCCGCAGTGCGGCAGACGCGGCAATTCGCCGTCACGAAGCGTTTATGTCCAGCGCTTGGTATTTTGACGAATTGCCCGAAAAGATTGAGCAGCCTGCGCCCGGCAGGGCTTTCGTCATTTTGCCGCCGGGTGCTTTCTACGAAACGGAGCAGACTGTTGCCATGTCCGTCATGCATCAGCGTACCGAGGGTGTAACCGGCGCGATAGCCGCTGGCGAGCACGTCTTACAAGTCACCGTCTCGACGTGGTACGAATCGAAAGCGCTCGCTCAAAAGTTGCGCGAGCGCTGGATGCGAAGCGGCTATCTGTGGTTCGACCCGGTTAGTTCTGCGCCGATCAACTTTAGCTTCACTGAGCAGCGTTCCGCACCGGGTTGCCGATGATTGTTAGCCGGTTCATGCCCTTATGGAAATAACAGTCGCCATCACCGGAGCCTCCGGAGCAATCTACGCGCACCGCACGCTGATTCACTTGGCGGCGAGCGGCGCGGTCGAGCGCGTCAACTTGATTATGTCGGAAGCGGCGCAGATCGTCGCGCGCGTCGAACTCGGCGCAGATTTGCGTGATGGCGGGCAGGCGGCGGTTAACGAGTGGGTGGGGCTGCCGCGCGATTCGAAACTTATCCGATTACATCGCCTCGACAATTTCGCGGCGCCGCCCGCGTCGGGGTCGCACATGCAGCAGGGGATGGTGATTGTGCCGTGCTCGATGGGCACGCTCGGCGCGATTGCATCGGGCGCCGGGACGAATCTGATCCACCGCGCGGCGGACGTGACGCTGAAGGAAGGGCGCAAACTCGTCGTCGTCGTCCGCGAGTCGCCGTATAACTCGATTCATCTGGAAAACATGCTGAGACTGGCGAACGCCGGCGCACGCATTCTCCCGGCCAGCCCCGGCTTTTATCACCGCCCGCAGACCATCACTGAACTGGTTGACCACCTCGTCTTTCGCATACTCGACCAATTCGGTGTGCCACACTCGCAGGGAACAAGATGGAAGGGCGATCCGTCTGTGAGTGAGCCGGTTACGGTCGAGGGTGACTGAAAATCGCTTGGATGAAAACACAAGCGATATTATTGGAAGAATGCGTCACGCGGAAACACGGAGGGGCACAGAGAGGGCTAAATGTTTTCTCTGTGCCCTCCGTGTGCCCTCTGTGTCTCCGTGTTAAATACTCATTAATGACGTGCCGCCCACAACAGAACAAAGAGCTTTGGCAGACTGCAATTTGGCCGCGCAACTTGTAGCATTTCGCAAAGGCCACATCAGCCAATCAGCCCATTTCTGCCACTGATTTCAGTGGTCTCGCCTTTGCATTACACATTCAGACGCAAAACTCTTGAATGAGGTGAAGCGGCAACCCATAGGAATCAACTAACTTTGAACTCAGAATTAATTGCACCGAGCATGCCGACCACAGTCGCAGGCAACATCCGCACGACGCTTGAAATGATTAAGATCGAGCACACGCTGTTCGCGTTGCCGTTCGCGTTTTTAGGCGCGGTGCTCGCCGCGCGCGGACTGCCGACGCTGTGGCAGATGGTCTGGATCACGCTCGCGATGGTCGGCGCGCGCTCGACCGCGATGGCCTTTAACCGCATTGCGGATCGCACCTTCGACGCACAGAACCCGCGGACGAAGATGCGCGCATTACCGTCGGGCGCGCTGTCACTATCATTCGTCTGGGGCTTTACAGTCTTCTCCGCCGCGCTCTTCTTCCTCGCATCGGCAATGCTCAACCGCCTGACGCTGGTGCTCGCCCCCGTCGCGCTCGCAAGCGTGCTGCTCTATTCACACACGAAGCGCTTCACGTCATGGTCGCACATCGTCCTCGGCTGGTGTTTGTGTATCGCGCCGACGGGGGCGTGGGTCGCGGTGCGCGGTGCGATTGACAGCCCCGTACCGCTGCTGCTGTCGCTCGTCGTGTTGCTCTGGACCGCCGGATTCGACGTGCTCTATGCGTGTCAGGATTACGAGTTCGACCGCGCGGCGGGCTTGCGTTCGATCCCGGCGCGCGTCGGCATCGGGCGTGCGTTATGGGTTTCGCGCGCCCTCCACGCCGGGGCCTTCGCGGCGCTCGTTGGGTTATACTTAACGACTGCGCTTGGCGGCCTCGCGCTCGCGGGTGTGCTGGCGACGGGGATGCTGCTCATCTACCAGCAGTCGCTCGTCCGGGCAGATGACTTGAGCCGATTGAATGCGGCGTTCTTTACAACCAACGCCTTCGTCAGCGTGATTCTCCTGGCGACGTTCGGCGGCGCGGTGTTCTTCAGGATTTAATGAACGCTCGCTTGAACAGAGAGGTAGAAGTTAACTTATGACAGCGACACTCATATCCATTGAAAGGAACACGCATGCAGTTGAGCTACGTTTCGGCCCTGTGCTGAAGAAACTCAGCAAAGAAGAGTTCTTTGAGTTCTGTCAACTCAATCGGGACTTGCGGATCGAACTCACCAGCGCAGGAGACCTTATCATCATGCCGCCGACTGGCGGGAAAACTGGAAGACGTAATTCCAAGCTGACGCGGAGACTCACCGCCTGGGCAGAAGAGGATGCGACCGGTCAACCTTTTGACTCATCTACCGGCTTCACACTGCCAAACGGCGCGAAACGTTCACCGGATTTCGCGTGGGTCAGTAACGAGCGGTGGGACGCTTTGAGTGATGAAGAGCAGGAAGAGTTCCTGCCGCTGTGCCCTGACTTCATGGTGGAACTACGCTCGCCCACCGATACACTCAAATCTCTCAAGGCGAAGATGGAAGAATACATCGTTAACGGTGCGCAGCTCGGTTGGTTGATCGACCCGTTTGCGAAGAAGGTTTATGTCTATCGGTCACAGTCCGCCGTTGAAGTTTTAGACGATCCGCAAACCGTCTCAGGCGACCCGCTCCTTCGGGGTCTCGCTCTCGACGTGCAACTCCTGTGGAAGTAATCCATCACACATACGAAGCATCCAGCATTGCCATGAACTTTTCACACGACCCAAAACTTAACGAACTCGCACCGAAAGTCGAGGTCGGCGAGCGACTCACTTTCGCAGACGGCGTTGCACTCTACGAAACGACCGACCTGCCGGCGCTCGCGAAACTGGCCGATGCGGTGCGTCGCCGCCAGCACGGGCGGACGACCTATTACAACGTCAACCGCCATTTCAACCCGACTAACATCTGTTACGCCGACTGCAAGTTCTGCGGCTTCTACCGCACGCCGCGCGAGGCCGATGCCTACACGCATAACATTCAGGACTCGCTGCGGATTGCAGGCGAAGCGGTCACAGAGGGCGCAACGGAACTGCACATCGTTGGCGGACTGAACACCAAGTTGCCGTTCAGCTACTTCACCGATCTGCTTGCGTCGCTGAAGGAAGCGTATCCGCGGCTTCACTTGAAGGCGTTTACGATGGTCGAGATTGACCACTTCGCGCGCTTCTACAAGATGAACGACGAGGACGTGATCGAACAGCTAAAGCGGGCCGGTATGGATTCATGTCCGGGCGGCGGTGCCGAGATTTTCCGCGACCCGACGCGCTCGATGATTTGCGCGCACAAATGCGACGCCGACCGTTGGCTGTCGCTCTCTGGCAAAGTCCACGCCGCCGGTTTGAAGACCAACGCGACGATGCTCTACGGCCACATCGAAAACACGGAAGACCGTGTTGACCATCTGCTCAGGTTGCGCGAGCAACAGGACAAGTCGGGCGGCTTCCAGTGTTTCATCCCGCTTGCCTTCTATCCGGAGAACACGAAACTCGCGCATCTGCCGGGGCCGTCCGGCGTCGATAGTTTGAAGACGATTGCCGTCTCGCGTCTGATGCTCGACAACTTTCCGCATATCAAAGCCTACTGGGTGATGCTCGGCAAGCGCATCGCGCAGGTCGCGCTGCACTACGGCGCGAACGACCTCGACGGCACCATCACCGACGGCGGCGAGTTATCGGAAAGCTACTCGGTTGAATCGAATAACGAAGTGAAGATGAGCAAAGGCGAGATTGCCGCGTTGATCGAAGACGCAGGCTTCGACGCCGTCGAGCGCGACACGCTTTACAACCCGGTGGTAAGAGAACCCGCGGCGGTGTGAGGCGACAGTGAAACGACCGTTCTTCTGATTTTACGAGTTAGAGATGAGAGGTATTTATGTCAGCCAAAGTTGAGCCGCTGTTAACCGTCGCCGACCTCGACCTGCTGCCCGACGACGGGAACCGCTACGAACTTTTTGAAGGAGCACTCATCGTGTCGCGTGCGCCCGGACTCTCACACCAACGTGTCCTCACTAACATAATTGGGATTTTCTTAGCTTATCTTGATAACAATCCAATCGGAGAAATCTTGCCCACACCGGGAGTAGTCTTCGATGAATACAACGGCGTGATTCCCGACGCGGTTTTTATTTCCAATCAGCAAATCAGCACTATCGGATCGGGTGAGCGCATTAACGAAGCACCGGAAATTGTCATCGAAATCGTTTCTCCGGGCAAAGAAAACGCGCAGCGTGATCGGGTCATGAAGCGTCAGGTTTATGGGCGGCACGGCGTTAAAGAATACTGGATCATCGATCCCGAAACTCAGTCGCTTGAGATTTACCGCTTCGAGAAACGCACGCTCAAATTGGCGGCGACACTCACAGACGAAGACGAAGTAACATCCCCGGCGCTGCCCGGATTCAGTTGCAAGGCCGGCAAATTTTTCGGAAAGTGAACTTAATCAATTCCATGTCCACCGCAATCGACAAACAAACAATTACCGTCGCGCACTCGCCGGACTCCGACGATGCGTTTATGTTCTATGGCCTCGCGACCAACAAACTCGACACCGGCAATTTGCAATTCACGCATGTTCTCGAAGACATTCAGACGTTGAACGAGAAAGCGACGCACGGCGTCTACGACGTGACGGCGGTCAGCTTTCACGCCTACGCATACATCTCAGACAAATACGCGCTGCTGCCACACGGCGCATCCATCGGCGATAACTATGGCCCCATCGTCGTCGCGCGCGACCCGTACAAAATCGAGGATTTACCGCGCCTCAAGATCGCCGTGCCCGGCACCCTGACAAGCGCTTTTCTCGCGTTGCGAATCCTGTGCCCGGAGTTCGAGTACGAAGTGATTCCCTTCGATCAGATTATCAAAGCGGTCAAGGACGGACAGTGCGACGCCGGATTGTTGATTCACGAGGGGCAGCTTTTCTACCAAAACTTAGGGTTACAGAAGGTCGTTGATCTCGGCGAGTGGTGGCACACGTGGACACAACTTCCGCTGCCGATGGGCGGCAACGCTGTCCGCCGCGACCTCGGCAGAGAAACTATCAGCCGCGTCTCTCGCTGCCTTCACGAATCAATCCGCTACTCACTCGACCATCGCGCCGACGCGCTGGCATACGCGATGCAGTTCGCGCGCGACATGGACGCGGAGTTAGCCGACCGCTTCGTGGCGATGTGGGTCAATAATCTGACGCTCGACTACACCGACCGAGGACGCACCGCGGTGCAGCGACTGCTCGACGAAGGCACACAACGTGGCATCATACCGCACGAAGTCAAAGTCGAGTTCGTCCTCTGAGCGGGGTTTAAAGCTTCGGCGAGTGTGTGGCAACAAAATTCCCGGAAAACGCATCTGAGAGTTGTTTACGGAGTCAGTTGGGGCACAAAGCGCCTCATTCGTCGCGGCACACGCCGCGCTAAATCCACAAGCAAATCAAACGTCGCTTATGAAAATATTTTTTACGCTGCTTCTTTTAGTGTCGGGTCTGTCAGCAATTACTCTGACCTCGCCCGGTGTGGCATCTGCTCAACAGCAGACCGCCGCAACGACGCCTGCGCTTTCCAGTTCATCTGAGCAGGTCGATGTTGAAAAGATCATCCGCGCTTTCACCGCCAAAGAAACCGAGTTTCGTAAGGCGCTGACGCAGTACGGCTTCAAGCGCGACGCGGTCATGCAAACCATCGGGATGGGCGGGCAAATTTCCGGCGAGTACCGCCGCGTCTCGCGCTTCGTGATGGATGACAGCGGCAACAAATTTGAAAAAATTCTTTTCTTCCCGATGTCGACGCTCTCCGAGATACAGGTGACGGCTGCCGACCTGGAAGACCTCGGCGGCATCCAACCGTTCCCGCTCGAAGCTTCAAAGGCCCCGCTCTACAATTTCAAGTATGTCGGCAAAGAGCGGATCGACGAGTTGAATCTGTATGTCTTCGATGTCGCGCCGAAGGTTATGCCTGACCCGAAAAAAACGAAGGAGCGCATGTTCCAGGGGCGCGTCTGGGTTGACGATCAGGATTTGCAAGTCGTGAAGGCGCGGGGCAAAGGCGTGCCCGAAGGCAAGGAGAGGTTCCCGACCTTTGAGACTTACCGCGAGCAGATCGGTGGGCGCTACTGGTTCCCAACCTTTACCTTCGCCGACGACGAATTGGTGTTCGACACCGGGCACGCCGTGCGTCTGCGGATGCGTGTCAAGTACACTGATTTCGAGAAGCTGACGGGTAAGGTGCGCATTATCGAAGAGGGTGAGCCGGGCGTCGAAGACCCGGAGGCGAAGCCGACCACCTTGCCGGCAGCGCCACCCGCATCCGCGCCCAAGCCGAAACCATAGGTGCGTGGGTCGGAAGTCGTCAGTTGGAAATCATAAACAAAAGGCCGGTGAGATTTAGCTCACCGGCCTTTGACGTTTGAAGTTTCCTGCGCATCAAGTTTCGAGTTCTTGGGCGATGCGCATCCGCACGGTTTGAATCAGTCGCTCGACATCTTCATCGGTCGACAGTCCGTCGGTTGGAACAGGCGGCATAATCACCATCTCAATCGTGCCGGGGCGCGACACTCCGGTGCCCTTCCCCATCAACACGTCGGTGTTCTTCATCGCGACCGGGACGATGGGGACCCCTGCCTCAATCGCCATGTAGAACGCGCCTTTTTTGAACGGCAGAAGCTGCCCGGGACGTGCGCGCGTCCCCTCCGCGAAGACGGCAAACGAGATGCCGCTTTTGATCCGCTCGGTCGCGGCGCGCACCGTCTCGATGGCGCGCACGCGGTTCGAGCGGTCAATCGCCATGATATTGACGTAGCCCATTCCGTAGCCGAGGATCGGGATTTTCAGTAACTCCTTTTTGGCAAGCAGGCCGATGCGCCGCCCGGTGTGATAGAAGAGCGTCGCGGTGTCGAGGAACGAGCGGTGGTTCGAGATGAAGATGTAGGTCTGCTGCGGGTCGAGGTGTTCGCGGCCACGGACGCGGACGCGCACGCCGCTCAAGCGTAGCCAGTTGCGCGCGCCGAAACGCGCCCACGGATAGAGCCAGTGGCGTCGGCCCGCGAGGTACGAGACAAGGAGCGACGGCGGCGCGAGGATCAGGAGCAGCATCGCGGCGACAAACAGCGACCACCAATAATGCGCCCGTCCGGCGACATATGCGGGCAGCGACCGACGCGCCGCCGGTGTGCTAGACTCGCTCGCAACGCGTCGTCTCCCGTGAGTTTTATCTTCAATCAAATCGTCGGAAAGACTATCAGGATGTGTCTTCATTGGACTCGCTTCGCCCTCGCGATTTTCGTCATCGGCTGGTCGTGGGCCGTCCCCCCGTTCAACGCTGTCGCGCAAGCACCGACGCCGCGCCGTGTCGCGTCCCGCGCGGCGATTCCCGACCCGCGCGCGGCGCTCGGCTTCGCGCCCGGCGATGACCGCCGCCTCGCCGACTGGCCGCAGATTATGGATTACTTCAAGCGGCTCGACGGTGCCAGCGAGCGCGTCGCGGTCGAGACCATCGGCGAGACGACACTCGGTCGCCCGCTGATCGTCGCCTTAATCAGCGCGCCAGAGAATATACGCGATTTACGGAAATTCAAAGAGCATCAACGGCGGCTTGCCGACCCACGCACAGTGCGCGACCGGGCCGAGCGCGACCGTCTCATCAATGAAGGAAAAACAGTTGTCGCCGTTTCGTGCTCGATCCATTCGACGGAGGTTGTCGGTTCGCAAATGTCGATGCAACTCGCCTACGAATTGGCGACGGCAGAGGACGCGGAGACGCTCGAAATCCTGCGCGACACGATTCTATTATTGATCCCTTCAGCCAACCCGGACGGTAACGATATCGTCGCCGATTGGTATCGAAAGACACTCGGCACGACACATGAGGGGGCGGAACCACCGGAGCTTTATCACCACTACGCAGGGCACGACAATAATCGCGATTGGTTCATGCTGAATCTGAAAGAGACGCAGGCCATCACGCGACTGTTCTGGAAAGAGTGGTTTCCGCAGATCGTCTTTGACGTGCATCAACAGGGGGCGACCGGCTCGCGCTTCTTCGTCCCGCCGTTCTATGACCCGCCGAACCCGTCGATTGCGCCGTTGCTGCTGCGCGAGGTCGGTTTGCTCGGCCACAAAATCGCTTCTGACCTCGAAGCCACAGGGCGGCGCGGCGTCATC
The DNA here is from genome assembly GCA_030859785.1 of Acidobacteriota bacterium. Taxonomy (GTDB): domain Bacteria; phylum Acidobacteriota; class Blastocatellia; order Pyrinomonadales; family Pyrinomonadaceae; genus JACDEG01. The sequence goes on along the minus strand of JALZJL010000281.1, from coordinate 2,966 downwards.
ACCAACGCGATGTACGACACATGGTGGCACGGCGGCTTTCGCACTGCGCCGTACTTTCACAACTCAATCGGCATCCTCTCGGAAGCGGCGAGCGCTAAACTGATGACGCCGATCAACGTCACACGTGATGAGCTTGAGAAGGCACGGACGCGCGGGATGCCGGCGGGCGCGCTCCTGCCGGCGACCAACTTTCCCGCGCCGTGGCCCGGCGGTTTGTGGCGGCCACGCGACATCATGAACATGGAGTTGATCGCCGTCCGCTCCGTGCTGTCGATGGCGGCGAAGTACCGTGAAAGGTATCTGCGGAATTTTTACGAGTTGGGTGCACGCGGCGTCGAAGCGCCGGCTTCAACAAACGTTCTGAGCGGGTACTTAATCCCGGCGGGACAGGGCAGAGATGAAAACGTCGCGAAGATGATCGCCGCGCTGGTCGCGCAGGGTGTCGAGGTGCATCGACTCAACCGTGAGTTACATATCGGCAACGTCGGCCCGCGAAGCGATGCTCCACAACCCGACAAGTTATCTGAGACGCCTTCCGGCAGTTACATCGTCTTTCTCGCGCAGCCGTATCGGGCCAGCGTGCAGGCGTTGTTCGAGCGGCAGGTGTACCCTGACCGCCGCACCGCCGGCGGCGAAGCCGAGCGCCCGTATGATGTCGCGGGTTGGACGCTGCCCCTCCAGATGGGCGTCGAGGTCGTGCCCTTCTCTCACATCCGCGAGCCTGAAAGCGAACGGCGTCTGACGCTGATCCGTGATGAACAGGAAGTGCGCCGCGACCTCGGACTGCGTGTGACAAACGGTCGGCAGTCGCCAATCGCCAGTCCGATCAAGTCCACGGCTCGCGTCGGACTCTACCGGAGTTGGACGAACCCGATGGACGAAGGGTGGACGCGATTCGTCTTCGACACGTTCAACGTTGCTTATAAGACTGTGCGCGACCGGGAGGTGCGCGGCGGGAATCTGCGCGCCAGCTTTGACACGATCATCCTGCCTGACATGAGCTTGAAGGAGATCGTTGAAGGGCGCGCAGCAGGCACTTACCCGGCGGAGTACACCGGCGGCGTCGGTGAAGCGGGCGTGCGGGCGCTCCGCGAATTCGTCGAAGCGGGCGGCACGCTGGTCTGCTTCGACTCGGCGACGGAGTTGCCGCTCAAGCGTTTCGGCCTTCCGCTGCGCAACGTCCTCGAAGGCGTTAAGAGTTCCGAGTTCTACTGTCCGGGTTCGATTCTCGCGGTTGACGTGGACGCCGCGCACCCAATCGCGCGCGGACTGTCGCGCCGGGCGAGCGTCTACTTCACCAACAGCGCGGCCTTCGAAGTGCTTGATTCAGAGCGCGTCCGCGTCGTCGCGCGCTACGCCGAAAAAGACGTACTGCAATCGGGGTGGCTGCTCGGCGAAAAGTACCTGGCGGGAAAGGCGGCGCTCGCCGAAGTCTCTCTGGGGCGGGGCCGCGTCGTTCTCTTCGGCTTTCGCCCGCAGCACCGTGGGCAGACGTGGGGCACGTTCCCGTTCATCTTTAACGCGGTGCAGTCGGGCGATTAAATCTGAGTTGGCCGCCATCCGTGACCGCTGAAGCGTGGCGGCAATCCAACGGCGCGAGCCGTGCATCAAAACGCGCAGTATCTCAAGGGTGCCCCAAGTTTCCTTTTGTTGGTCTCGCCTGTCAGGAGTCGAATGCTCATGAAAAAAGTTTTTGCCGTCGTGTCGCTTCTCTCTCTGCTCGTCGCCCATACACCTTTTTCCGTCGCCCAACTACGTTCGCGCCGCGTCGGCGACCCGACACCCGGCGCGCCCGTTCCCGTCCCGACACCTTCGGCATCCAAAAAACCCGCGTCCACCAATCCACCTACCGGCGCGCCCCGGTCTGACCGACAGGCCGGACAGCAAGCCGGGCAGCCGACTGAACCACAGGTTGCCGAGGAGGTTGGCGACGACGAAGTGGTGCGCGTCAACACGTCGCTGGTCACGATCCCGGTGAGCGTTTTGGACCGCGACGGACGATACATTCCGAACCTGCTGAAAGAGGATTTCCGTATCTTCGAAGACGGTACGGAGCAAGAGGTCGCTTACTTTGGCGCGGTCGAACAGCCGTTCACGGTGGCGTTGCTGATTGACACCAGCGGCTCGACGCAATTCAAGCTCGAAGATATACAGGACGCCGCGATTGCCTTTCTCGACCAACTCCGCCCCGCAGATAGCGTGATCGTCATTGCGTTTGATGACAGCATCGACGTGCTGTCCGAAGCGACCAGCGACCGGCGCGTGCTGCGAAATGCCATCCGGCGGACGCGCGGTGGCGGCAGCACGCGGCTCTACGATGCCGTCGACCTCGCGATTAAGCGACAGCTCAACCGCATCAAGGGGCGCAAGGCCATCGTGCTGTTTACGGATGGTGTGGATACAACGAGCAACCGTGCGTCTTACGAAACCAACGTGCGTGACGCCGAAGAACTTGATGCGATGGTCTATCCGATTCAGTACGACACTTATCTCGATGGCGGCCACACGGGGACGCAGTGGCCGCCCACCTCGCGCATCCCGCCGGTGATGCTGCCATTCCCGTTCCCGTTTCCGCTGCCGATTCCCGGTGGACGGCGCGGCGGAGGAAGAGGCGGTGGCGGCGGAACTGGCACCAGCCGCGGCGAGTACACGCGGGCGAGCGCGTACCTGCGCGACATGGCCGAAAAGACCGGCGGGCGTTTGTATCAAGCCGCTGACGTGAGTTATCTGGAGCGGGCGTTCGAGAGCATCGCCGAAGAGTTGCGCCGTCAATACAGCCTCGGCTACTACCCGCAACGACAGGCGCAGGCTGCCGAACGTCGACTACTTAAGGTGCGCGTCAAACGTCCCAACCTCGTCGTCCGCGCTCGTGACAGCTACATCTACAAACCGGCGGGCAGTGCGGCGACCAGCACCGCAAATCAGGATCAGCCGCGTCGACAACCAGCGCCTGACCTTCGCCGCTC